>CAYVBZ010000012.1:0-2287 GCA_964449835.1 uncultured Coxiellaceae bacterium
CGTGAAAAATGCTGAAAAGCTGCAACGAAAAGGGGAAACCGTATTGTTTGTGTTGCAAGCTGATAAGATAATTGGTCTTATCAGTATTTACGATCCCGTGAAAAAATTCACCACCTTCGCCTTAAAAAAGCTGCAAGAGGAAGCGATTCAAGTCATTTTAGCCACCGGAGATAACTGCATCACGTCAAATGTTTTTGCAGAGGAGTTGGGCATCAATGCAGTTGAATCTGAGATCGGATATCCACAAAAAAAGGCGCTATTGAAACGCTTAAAGCAGGAAGGTTTTGTTGTTGCCATGGTCGGAGATGAGATCAGTGAAGTCGCAGCTTTCAATCAAGACGCTGACCTCACTATTCTGACGCGGGCTGGATTCGATATCGACAACGAGGCAAATCTTAGCTTTGTGCAGGGCGACTTATTGGATGTCTATCGCGCTCAACAGCTTAGCAAGTCATTGATGCGTGTGGTTTGGCGTAATATTTATTTTGCTTGCATTTATAATCTAATCGGCATCTTAGCGGCGATGGGTTTACTGTACTGGTGGACGGGGTTGACTTTCAATCCTGTGGTAGCGACGCTTTTAATGAGTGTAAGCTTGGTGGTAGTCATCGCCAATAGCTTTAGCCTCAACAGTCTATTTAAAAATTAAATCAGTGGATTGAACCACGAGTTTCCCACTCTTGGCCGGTAACAGTAAATACTGCTTTTGTTGACAAGGGCCCGGAAAGAATACAGATCTTATTCGTGTTTTGCGCAATTGTAGTATCGTGAATAAAGTAACCTGCAGGCAAGCGAGCTGGCAGCAAGTTTTCGGCTTCAACAGCATGAGTTAACGCTACTCTTTCTCTCTGATGTCTGTATCTCAGTAAGTAGTTTTTATTGTTTGCAATTAATAAAGATTTCGATAAGCTAAGAAGAATTTCAAAATACCGTTTATGCAGTGCACCCTTGAGCCAAGTAGCTAACATCAAGCCAAACAGGACAACTCCAAGCATAAAAACAACCGCGTTGATAGCATTTCGAATAAGTATGTTATAAGAAGCAAAAGCCGTGTTCTCAGCTAGTGGAATTTCCATTGATTTGTTTATTAGATAATTTCTAAGCATGTGAAGCTTTTGGGGAGCTACAATTTTACCCATAGCAGCAGTGGCAATAGGAGCTGGAACCAGGGCTAGGGCACGCGCAGATGCGGGTGCTTTACCTGCGATGGGCCTCAGACCAAGAGCGCCTGCTTTAGGGGAAAGTCCGCCGCCCCTGATGATTTGAATTGATATGATTGTGTTTTCTCCCAAGACAGTGATAATAGGTTGGATATTACCCACATAGGGATTAAGTATTCCGGCCAGAGCAGCCAATTCCCTGTTGGTGATCGCGGCGGGTTTAATCGTTAAAGCAGTCGCATTGCTCGGTGCTTGCGTAAAAGCATAATTTCCATGAATTGCTGATAACCCGCTTCCATAAACGGGGTAATTGCCGACACTGCTAGTAGAAATTGCAGGTGTCGTGAAAGTTAATACGCCGGTCGTGGCAGTTTCTTCCGTTTGGCCCAAAACAAAGCCGATGACAGTGCCGTTAAGGACCGGATTAGCAGCGCCGTAAATGCGAGAAGTTGGGTTAGCTGTATAAACTAGGGTTGCGGGATTGATAGTCAGAATTCCGTTTATATAATTGATGCTGTAATTCAGTGGATTGAAGGTCCCGCCGGTTGCCGCGGACATGAGGATAGTATAGGGATTTCCTGAAACATCGGCTGTACTCACAGCACCCGTGCTGCTGAGAGTTGCAGATCCAAGCGTTTCCCCATTCTGTAGACCTGTTGAAGTAAATTCTGTACCGGCAAAGACAATCGTTTGGCCATAGGTCTTGCTGGCGTTATTCGCGCTGATGGTGAGTGAAGCTGGATTAACCGTCAAAGCGCCATTGGTGTAGCTGATGCTGTAATTAGCGGGGTTAAAGGTCCCGCCGGTTGCAGCAGAAATGAGAATAGCATAGGGGCTGCCTGGAACATTGGCTGTGCTGATGGCACCCGTGCTGCTGAGGGTTGCAGATCCAACTGTCTCTCCATTTTGTAGACCTGTTGAGGTAAATTCATGCCCTGTAAAGACAATCGTCTGGCCATAGGTCTTGCTGGCATTATTCGCGGTGATGGTGAGTGAAGCTGGATTAACCGTCAAAGCGCCATTGGTGTAGCTGATGCTGTAATTAGCGGGGTTAAAGGTCCCGCCGGTTGCAGCAGAAATGAGAATAGCATAGGGGCTCCCTGGAACATTGGCTGTGCTGATGGCAC
>CAYVBZ010000012.1:2387-41040 GCA_964449835.1 uncultured Coxiellaceae bacterium
TCGTCTGGCCATAGGTCTTGCTGGCATTATTCGCGGTGATGGTGAGTGAAGCTGGATTAACCGTCAAAGCGCCATTGGTATAGCTGATGCTGTAATTAGCAGGGTTAAAGGTCCCGCCGGTTGCAGCGGAAATGAGAATAGCATAGGGGCTGCCTGGAACATTGGCTGTGCTGATGGCACCCGTGCTGCTGAGGGTTGCAGATCCAACTGTCTCTCCATTCTGTAGACCTGTTGAAGTAAATTCTGTACCGGAAAAGACAATCGTCTGGCCATAGGTCTTGCTGATGCTATTGGCGGTGATATTCAGGGAAGCAGGCGTTATCTGCCCGATATTGGCATTCGCCGTAGACGACGTGATTTGATAACCATAAATGGGCTTGCCTTGGCTGTCCGTCGCATTGGAAATATTAATTCCTGAAACAGAAACATTCATATTGCTACCGACATTGGGTGATGCATAGGTTCCCGTTGCCGGATTATTTAGCGTGACCACATCTGAGTCGAAAGCGCCTGTAAAAGTGTAATTACTAGGTGATAAGGCCGCTGTAGTTGTTCCAGTATAAGAGCGGGTGACAGTTCCTATCAATGAAGGCGTAATAGCAGGGGCTAGCGTATAAAGAAAGCCGCTTCCCGTGCCCAGAACGCTGGAAGAACCATAGATCGCATTATATTGTATAAAGTTATAAGCAAGCCCGCCTCGGGTATCCAAAGTTGGATTCGTTGTCCATACTAAAAAGTTGCCCACGCCGGGATTCAGACCAGCTGCACCCACATTGTTGGTAAAAACAGGAGCGGCCAGCACAATCGCATTGCCTGCTATGTTTGCTGTAATGGGTGCACTCAGGACCAGGCTGGAGCTGGCGTTTGTGGCTTGCAGCGTGACTCCGCCTGAAGCGGTGACCCCATTCACCGTGCCGCCTGCACCCGTGAGGCTCGACACCGTCAGAGGGGTTGTTGCTCCACTAATGAGTGAAATCGAGCCGGTGGTGTTTGCGGCGATGCTGCTAAAAATGTTACTTGTGTTTGTGAGCAAAGCACTGCTCGCGTCGCGAATAATTAATCCCCGCGTTCCTAGATTGATCGGGGCATTGGCAGTTTGCGAAATGGTGCTTGCTGTGTCAAACGTTAATACACTGCTCGCGAAGGTGGAGGCCGGCGTCCAGGTAGTTCCCGAGGCGCCAATCGTCATCGCGCCCGCGGTACTGCTTCCCAAAAGCACCCTGGAGGCAAACACTCGGTTCAGAGTTGCGCTAGGCAGGCTTAAACTACCTGCACCTCCCGCGATACCGATAGTGGTTCCCGCGCTTCCCGGTTGAAGAATGGCCGCTTGCACGCTGCCAGTATTCAGCGCTGTGCCGCCGATCTGCGCGGCGGCATTAATGGCCATGCTGTTTCCTGTTAACGTGATCTGACCGGCCGTTCCACCGGCATTACCGGATAATAACAGCGACCCTGAATTAAGAGTCAAGGTTCCGGTTCCAGCATTCAGTGAGATATTTCCCGTGCCGGTGCTAATATTGGTGGAAGCGGCTTGCGTAAGGCCTACGCCGGTGAGTGAAACAGGTTGATTGGTTGTCGTGATTGCATTCGAACTTATTGCACCTGTTGTCGTGGCAGTCAGCCCCGATAAATTGGTAGTAAGGTTAATCGCACCGTTTTGTGTGATTCCGCCCGATCCAGACAGAAGTGTAATCATCCCATTCGATGCGAAATTCGCGACTGGCGTCCAAGCAGTGATGGTCATGGCACCTGCGCTGCTATTGCCGATTTGCACATTGGTCGCACGAATATCGTTAGTCTCAGCTTGAGAAAGAGCAAGGCCCCCCGTGCCCGTGCCGATGTTAATCACGGTTCCAGCTGTATAAGGCTGGATTAACACGGAACTTGCGAGTCCCGCAGCTGCTCCCGTGCCTCCAATTTGGGAAGGTGTACCGCTTGTGTTCAATGAGAGCGCGTTGGCTGTGATTGTGATGGTGTTCGTGCTTAAAAACCGGGCACCGGAACCCATGCTTAAGGTTCCGGTGCCTGCACTCGCGGTAATGCCGCCAGAACCCGCATTGACTTGTAGACTGTTAGGCACAGTGATACCCGTTCCGGAGAGAGAGATACTGCCGTCGGAAGTTGTCAGATTCGCTCCTCCGTTCATGGATAAGAGTCCAGAAGCGGACAAATTAATTTGACCTGTCGTGGTTGTCATGGTGTTTCTTATAGTGAGGGCCCCACCCTGACTAGCAAAGGAGAGATCCCCGGTTCCAGTTGAAAAAGCAAAATTTGGCATGGTCAACACGCCAGAAGAGGTGATACTCAAGGGACTATTTGCATTTAAGGTGGGGTTAGCCAGGGTAAAGCTCCCAGTGTTATTGATGAAAACGCCGCCTGCGCCCGTTGTGAGCGTCATGGTTCCTGTAGAAGTGGTTGATAAAGGCGAGCTGAGGCTGCCAATGCCGCCTGTACTGGTCGTCGGTACGGTCAAGGCAATTGCTCCCATGCCAGTACTAATCGTTCCTGCTGTTTGCGTGATTGAGCTGGTCGGTCCGACAGTAGTGCCGGTAAAAGTGCCTCCTAAGGTCGTGACCGCCGCATTTAACACAATATTCAGCGCCCCATTCAAGATCACTGAAAGGGTCCCTGAAGTAGATGAGATGGGTTGATTTAAGGTGATAGTGCCTGTGCTCGAAGCTGTCAGAGTGAGTGTTCTTGCTCCACCCGCTGTTTTCTGAATAGGACTGTTAACATTAATATCGCCGTTCTGAGTACCTCCCGGTGTTGTGAGAATTACAACATTGGTTCCGGCGTTCAGGGTGGAAATGATCGTATTCACATTGACAATTGCGTCATTTCCGCTCGTATTAAATGTGGAGGGATTGCCGCTAAAACTGCCATTGTAGGTGGTCGCGGTGGAAATCGTGACATTAGCTGGGTCCAATAGCCAAACGCCGGCTTCGCCCTTGGGCGCGCTGGCATTAACCTGGCCCATGGCTAGTAAACCGTTTTTCCCGGAGGTTTCAACAAAGCCGCCGTTGCCGGAAAGCGAACCGCCTCGAGCGAAAATATTGCCATAAAAGCCGGTGCCATTGTTAGACCACACCACAACCATGCCGCCATTGCCATTCTTCAGGGCATCGGCATAGATATTAACGCCAGGGGCAATAAAGGTATATTGCGCATTGGGTTCGGGGCCTGCTCCATGTGCATTGCCGCCGATTAATACGATTCCGCCGCCTTCTACTCCGGAAGCATTGATTTTTGCGTTCTTAACGAGTTCGACCTGGTTGCCCAGGATCTTTACTGTGCCTCCAGTTTGCCCTCGTCGACGACCGGAGGCGAGAATCGTGCCGCTCACACGAACGCGGCCTTGTCCTCCCATGAGGATAACTGTGCCATTTTGCGCACGCACTGACGTGGTCCGGATGTGGCCGCTCATATTAATGGCGTTTTCAACGATATTGTTAGCTGCATTGGCGGTAATTAAAACGGTGCCGCCGTTCGCGATCAGGGTGCCGGAATTGCTGACCGCATTTCGAAGCGGCTTGCCGTTTGGATCAACAGCGGGTTGCGTGACTTGTGAGTTGACGCCGAACAAAATGAGTTGATCACCATAAAGATCCACCGTAAAAGTGTTGCCCGCGGCCAGGGCGATTTTTCCTAAATTGGCCCGGATGACTCCGCTGTTTTCCACGCCCGGCGCGACAAGAATGGCCAAACCTCTGTCCGCCACCGTGATGCTGCCCTGATTGATGACGGCGCCATGCCAACGGGGAGATTGCACAAAATTATAATTACCTGACATGAAGTCACGATTGCGGATGTCCGCCGTGGTGGCCAGCAATCCCCCGACGTTCACGCGCGCGCTGGGGCCGAAAAAGATTCCCGCGGGATTAATAATCCAGACTTGTCCGTTTGCCAGGATCTGTCCATAAATGGCTGAGATGCCATGATGCGGGTTGACGCGGTTTAAAGTGATGGCCTGAAGGGAGGGCTGATTAAATTGAACGACTTCATTGCCGCCGATGTTGAAACTGGACCAATTAATGATGGCTTTATTGGTAGTTTGATTGATTTCGACGGTTTGGTTGTTTGGAGAGGTTATAGTAGCCTCTCCGGTGATAACCCTTCCGCCTTCGACCAAGGCGTAAGCGATTGCCACTCCGAAAAGCATGCGCCATAGGCCGCGTATTGTTATTAATTTTAGGGCGAGGATAATAGCGTCTTTTAATTTTTTGAGAAAGACCCGGCGTTTCATAAACGCTTCCTCATACAATTAAATAACTATCTATCTATAATCTCTAAGAATAGTATATCTCGATTGCCTTAAAAATAATCAGCCTCTATCGGCCGAGGGCCCTAAGGACATCATTCTTTAGGGATTAAATTTACAATATATTTTTCTTTTTTTTTCAATAGGATGGATGTTCCCCCAGGTTCTTGTTTTTATCTCGAATTTAGCCTTAAATCCGTGCAATCAGCTGAAAATAGACACGCGCTTGGTTGCCATTCGCCGGGATGGCCAGCAGGGCGGCAACGGGTATAGTGAGGGGTTTGGCGATATAGGTCTCAGCATCCAGATTATTCATAAAATGCACCCGGATGCCGGCGCCCGTTGAGGTGCCGTCCTGCCTTCCTGGCAAGTCAAAATTGTCGATATTCCAGACCATGCCGGCGTCGTAGAATAAATAAAACTGCCAGGCATTGAAGAAGCGAAGCTCGGGTAGAAATTGGGTGCGTAACTCCATTTTAGCTGCGATGCCACGGTCTCCCGAAATTTCATAAGGATCGTAGCCGCGACCATAAATCGGGCCGCCAAAACCGAATTGTTCCGTCGCCAGCAAGACATTACAGGAGTATTGTCCTTGCGAGGCGAAATAAAATGAAAAGCGTGAAAAAAAAGGTTGCAAACGCGAAAGATTAAATGTCGCTAAAGTAAAACGACTTTGCCCATTGGGCCGCGATTGGTAAAAATGCGGGGCCGCTCCCCAAATGCTGAAGCCCTCCATTAAACTAAGGGTCAGGACGTCAATGCCTTGCCAGCGATCAACGGTGCTATAGTCGCCGCCAATAGACAAAGTGCGAAATCGATCTTGATAAAAAGGAAAAGTTAGAATTGTGGAGGTGACATTTTGGTAATTCGCCTGCATGCCTACATTTAAAGTTTGGACGCGTGAACGAATGATAGGATAGGTCAAATTGCCATAAATCGAGGCGCTGCGGCTGACCACGTCCACGTCGTTCAGCACAAAGCCGGGCCTTGTTTCGGTATAGTTGGTTCCCAAGACGAGCTTTAAGCCGCGTGTACCGAGTGGTTGGGTGTGGGCATACTCCATATAGTGCACTTCCTTGTGCCGGCTGGTGGTCATAAAGTTGAATTCATTGCTATCGCCGGGGAAATAACCGGAGTTGAAGGTCACGCCATAGGAAATTTCCTGCGGGCCCAAATAACGCGTGCCGTAATTATCATAAGCCACATAGGCATTCACTATTTTGTGGTCGGTGACGAGCGTCAAATCCGCGCTGTCGGGAATGGTTGGAGAAGGGGTGATGACTCCTTTGACGCTGATGCCGGGTAGATCATTGGCCAGCAATAAATTATATTCCAGCGCATGCTCGTTGAGAGGCCGGGATTTTAAAATGGCGTTGGCGTATTTTTGTAAGAACCATCTCGCATTTCCGGTGTGACCTGTAATGTTGGTTCTGCTGATGTAACCCTCAATGACTTCGATCAGGACGCTTCCTTTATTAATAGTTTGTGGCGGCAGATTGGCCTGAGAAAGAATGTAACCGCTGAGGTGATATTTTTTGGTTACTTCGTCCACCAGGATTTGTAATTGGTTTAAGCTAATGGTTTTGCCCAGTGAACCGTCAAAAATCTGGGCCAATTCCTGAGAGCTGAATACGGTATTCCCTATAAAGACAACCTTCTCCAGTTTAAAATGAATTTTATCCCCACCGGCAATGGCAATGGATGGCGGCAGAGGTTTGTTAGTGTCAGGTTGGATTCCCGCGCCAATGTTGAAGTAAGAACGGCTTCCCGTGCTGACTCGCTGCTGCGTTTGTCCAGCATCAAAAGCATTCAGGGCATCTTGTGCAGCATCGCGAAAACCAACTTCATCGCGTGCAGGATTATGGTCAAAATCGGGAAGATTTGCATAGGCAGTGGATCCCAGGCCCAATGAGATCATCAGGATGATCAGACTTTTAATCAATAAAATGAAAAAGATCTTATGCATTTAATCAAGATAGCACTAGGGGCAAAAGAGTTCGAGCAGCCACGCAAGGAAATGAAATTATCAATCAATAGGCTGCCCATATTTTTTATTTATTCAAGATAAATGACAAAAAATACTCACCTCCAAGCGCACATTAATATTGGCTACAAATATTGAACAAACTAGCCTAACGGATTAAAGTAACGCCTGGCAAGTAAAATTGAGTCCGCGTGAAACTATGACCGATATAATTAATGTAGATGATATTAAAAAAACTCTCCAGGAATTTGCTGAAAAAAGAGATTGGGATAAATTTCATAACCCTAAAAATTTATCCATGGCCTTAGCTTGTGAAGCAGGCGAGCTATTGGAAATTTTTCAGTGGATGTCAGAACCAGATGCAACTCAATGCTGTAATGACTTATCCATCAAAGAGAAAACAAGCCATGAGCTAGCTGACATTATGTTGTATCTTTTTCGTATTGCTTCTCTGATGGGCATTAATATAACTGAAGCACTTTATAATAAAATATCGATTAACAATGAAAAATATCCTGTAGAGTTAGTGAAAGGAAGTAGTAAAAAATATAACGAATATTAGATTGATTAGTGGGGCACTCCTGTAGCGAATCGTCTTCTTTTTAGGGAGTCGTGCTACAAATTCATAAGAAAATGGAGGCTGCTTTCAAGGCAGCCTTTATATCAATAATTATATTAACTATTTAATAAAATCAGCATGATACTTGTGTTTTATATAAAATATTGTATAATTCAATAAATGGAGTTCGAAATTAATGAAAAAAATTGCATGGCTGGGTGATACCCACGAAACAGTAAAAGGCTATTCTAATGTTGTAAGGCAGGAAATAGGGTACAACCTTGATAAAGTGCAAAGAGGCTTGGAGCCACATGACTGGAAGCCAATGAGTTCGGTTGGCAGCGGAGTAAAAGAAATTCGTGTACATGAAGAAAATGAATATCGGGTTTTATACGTTGCTAAATTTGAAGAGTCAGTTTATGTGCTGCATGCGTTTGTGAAAAAGTCGGAACAAACTTTGAAGCGGAACATTGAGTTAGCAAAGAAAAGATATTCAGAAATGCTTGAAATGCGGAGGGCAAAGAAATGAAACATCATATAACTAAGGGGAACGTCTTTGATGATTTGGGGTTTAATGCGGCTGAAGCTGCAAACCTCAAGATTCGTGCTGCTCTTATGCGAGCGGTGGAAGAGGAGCTTACGAAAAAAAAACTGACCCAGGTCCAGGCAGCTAAATTATTAAGGGTATCACAACCTCGCATTAGTGACCTGCGACGTGGAAAGATTCATCTTTTCACCATTGACATGTTGGTTAACATGCTGGCCAGGTTAAATAAGCCTGTTTCATTGGTCATTGATGACAGAATTGCAGCCTAGATTTTCGATACTTGTTAACGGTGACCTTTTTGCAGGCCTGCAATATGTATTTAGCAGAGTTTCAAGGAGACCATTAATGTTCATTTCTGGATTTAACTCATCACTGCGTGCTCGGCATACAAGTATGCACCTTGCAATCATTTTACCAATATTTTTTTTGCAATAGGTGATTTTTTTTGCTAGGATTCTTGGGCCTTGATTAGATCAAGAATTTATTAGCATATAGTTGGGTATGATAGAGAAAATTGTATCAGGTGGGCAAATCGGCGTAGACCGTGCTGCCTTGGATGCTGCAATAAAATTAGGTATTCCACATGGTGGTTGGTGCCCTATAGGAAGAGCGGCGGAGGATGGATGCATCTCAAATTGATATAATTTGCAATGTCCAACCGGTGATAGTCAGGATGCGGAAGGCAATATTTACACAGAGAGAACAAAGTTAAATATTCAGGATTCTGATGCAACCTTAATTCTAGTGCCAGCCAATTCTTTGCTAGAAACCATTACTGATGGCACGAATTTAACAATCCAAGAAGTTAAAAGTAAAAATAAGCTTTATTTTATAGTCGATTTGTCTGAGAGATGGAATCCTGATTTAGTAGTAAGATGAATAAATAAACATAGGATTAGAATTCTAAATGTAGCTGGGTCTCGAGAGCAAGTCGCATTTCCAAGTGTAATGGGTATATTAACCGAGTTAAATTCATGTTTAAAAGAAACGGACTATTATTACTATTAGCCACTTATTTATTGTCTGCGATTGCTTATGCAATCAGCCCGTTGAGTAGGCCAGAAGTCATTGGAGTGATTACCCTGGTGGGTGAGGTGGGCATGGATATTCTAATCTTTATCCTGGCTCTTCAGCTTTACTACGCAGTCAGCGGTCGGAATCGATATTTGTTTGGCATTATTGCATTCTCTTATTTTTGTGAAAGTTTTGCCGATGGAGTTTATAACTTAACACAAAATGTTTTAAATGTTTCCAACCCAAGCCTACTTTTATCTTCCGCCTTTGAAATTCCATTTTTATCGTTTTTATGTTTGCAGGCGTGGGTTTGGTGGCAGCTCTTTTCTGAAGCGAATTCAAATAGCAAGCCAGATAAAAAACCGATGTTGGTTTACGGGTCCTTTATCGCTTCGTTGTTACTGATGATCGTGACCTTTGTTTATTTTGCCGATTGGAAGATTGATCGTTTTTCGGGAGAAGGGTTGTATCAACTTGCCGATGTTTTGGCGGAAGCAGCTGGCTTTGCTTTGGTGTCGATTTATTTAGGCACCTCGCGGAATAAATATTTTTCCTGTATTGCTATTGGATTTTTAATAATCGTTTGCTCGAATTATATGATTCGCTTGCCTGTTATTTCCCTTGGCAGCAAACAAAATAGTCCCTTTGAATTTACCTGGATCCTGGGACAGTTGTTGGTATTTTATGGGCATACTCGGTTCAAACAAACGTATATAAAAAGTCTATCGGGAAAATGGTGCTATGGCCTCAATTGCCTTCAATCTCAAATTGCGGTAGGCAGCTTTAGTTTAGGGTTGCTTGCGATTGCGCTTTTTTCTATTTTTATGAAATACGCCGCAGTATCGGGATCATCTGATAATGATCAATTGGAATACCTTCCTGTTGTGACAATTCTGTTTTCAGTCATTACGTTTTATTGAGTCTCCGTTTTTCAAAAAGGTTGCTGATGCCGCTAAAGAGGCTGGAGGAAACCATCGAAAGTTATTCCTCCGGCGGTAAGCCCGAGGCTTTGCTAGAATCACATGAGGATTATGGTATACGGGAATATGTTGACCTGAAGGCCTTCATCAAAAAAGCCTTTTTATCCTTAAATGAAAAACTGAATGTTCAAAGCGAAATAGCCATGGTTGCGGCGGGTGTGGCTCACGATATGGCGTCTCCCTTGGCTGTTATGGCGATAATTTTAGACAAACATAATGCTGAAATTCCAAAAGCTGCAAAGTCGGAATTAAAAGAATCCATGCAGAGCATCCGCAACACTGCTTACACTCTTTTGGAGAAATATCGTAATCCACCGAACAGGTCAAAGTTAATTGGTTTAAATGTGGGTCAGGATGCCAAAAAGAACAAAAACAAAAGTCCTGTATTTTTACCTAAGCTTCTTGAGTCAGTTATTTTACAAAAAAGGCTGGAATGGGCAGAGAATCCTTGTGAAATAGCATTAAGTCTGGATCATGGCAAAAATACAGGGTGGGTGTTCACAGAGCCTGGTATATTGCAAAGAGTCATTTCAAATTTGCTGAATAATGCGTATGAAGCTCTGGAGGATAAAAGAAAAATTGATGTTAGGATAGACCCACAGGCTGACTTCATGTTGGGCTTATCTATCATAGACTCGGGTTGCGGCATCGCAGCTGAGCATATTTTGAAAGTTTTAGAAGGAAAAAGCTTTAAACATAGCGGTAAGGGCTTGGGTCTTTTAACGGCAAAAACTTATATGGAAGAAATGAGTGGAAAGTTGATCCTGAGTTCCAATGTAGGGCAAGGGACACAAGTTAAATTGTTATTTCCGATGAATTCATAATAGAGATGAGCATGAAAAAAATAATATCAACGAACCCGGCAACTGGAAAAGTTCTGGGGGAAGTTATTGCAACCGCACCGGATGATATTTTCAAAAAAATTAAGCAGGCACATGCGGCAAAATCAAAATGGAAAGCTTTAGGTGTGCAAGAGCGGATTCGGATTTTACGACCCTTGCAGGCCCTTTTTAAGAGGAATCAAGATGAAATCGCTTTACTTACAACGCAAGAAATTGGTAAACCAATTTCTGAGAGTCGGGAAGATTTTGAGGGTGATTTTGCCTATTTGAATGATTTTTTAACGAACGGCGCAAAATATATCGCAGAAGAAGTCACTTTTAAAAATGATCATTCGCTGCATAAGGTGATTTTTGAGCCTAGAGGTGTTGTTGCTTGTATTGCTCCCTGGAATTTTCCTTTTGGGAATTTCATTTGGAGCGTTATTCCAAACCTGATTGTTGGCAATACTGTGATATTTAAGCACTCCGAAGAGTGTCCGCTAGTTGCGAAGCTGCTGGAAGAAACAATTTTGAGTCTAAAAGATTTGCCTCTAGGAGTTTTCACAGCGATATATGGCGATGCGAAGGAAGGTGAGCTATTGTTGGATAATCCAATTGATATGATTTGGTTTACTGGCAGTTCTGCTGTTGGGCGTAAATTAGCGGCGATCGCCGGCGTTAAGCAAATTAAAGCGGTGTTAGAGCTTGGGGGGTCTAATCCTGCAATTATCCTGAAAGATGTGGATTTAGACGAAGTTATTGAAAAGGTTTATAAAGGTAGGTTTTTAAATTGCGGCCAAGTCTGTGATGCTATAAAGCGTGTTATTGTTCATCATAGCCTTTTCGATAAACTGGTGACAGCACTTTCTTCGCGCATCGAAAAGATAAAAATAGGGAACCCCGAAAATATTGAGACCGAAATGGGTCCTTTGGTATCGATGCGTCAGATCCAAACCTTGGATTCGCAAGTTAATGATGCGCTTGCGAAGGGAGGGAGACTGATTAGTGGAAGCAAGCATCCGCAAAATTTTCCAGGCGCATACTACTCGCCAGCTATTTTAACGAACATCGATAATACCATGCGTGTTTGGCAAGAAGAAGTTTTTGGTCCGGTCTTGCCTATTGTTTCATTCGATGATGATGAGCAGGCAATTCAATTGGCTAATGAGAGTCAATATGGCTTGGGCGCGGTTATTTATTCAAAGGATATTGAAAAGGCCCACTTTATTGCGAGTCAAATCGATGCGGGTTGTATTGATATCAATAATGGCAGCCATTGGCAGCCTGCCACACCTTTCGGAGGATATAAGGCCTCGGGGATGGGGCGTGAACACGGTCGTCATGGATTTCAGGAGTTGTGTCAGATTAAAGTGATTGCGGAAGGATAATTATTGAATTTTATTTAAGCAATATGAGACATAGCTTGTGATCTTGTCGCCTTCTAAATGGCGATCGTGCCCTTCCAGGATAAGTATCAGTAGGCGCTTTGATGAGTTGCGCTTTAAGCTGCTTGTTCATGAGATATTCCTTAAGCGAGGAAAAGATATTCAGAAATGCTTGAAATGCGGAGGGCAAAGACCTGTTTCATTTTACTTTTTTAATCCTTTTTAGAAATTAATTCCAATCGATCCACATCCAGGTTGCAAATAAGCGGAAGATTTTGGTTAATTTTTTGAATGTCCCAATTCCACCAGGCAATATTTAACAAGCGTTCAATTGTAGCTTGATCGAAGCGTAGTTTGACAACTTTGGCAGGGTTGCCAGCAACAACCGCATAAGGAGGAACGTCTTTTACTACAGAGGCCCTGGCGGCAACGATTGCTCCATCGCCGATGGTCACGCCATTTTTTATCAATGAATCATAACCGAGCCAAACATCATTGCCGATGATAATATCCCCTTTTACAGGCAGATCAGCGACATTATAGACAGTTTCCCATCCGTGTTGAAAAATGGGAAAGGGGTAGGTGCTGATCGCATCCAGTTTATGGTCGCCGGTCATAATGAATTTTGTTTCAGCGGCAATAGCACAGAATTTCCCAATGACCAATTTGACCTTTGAAAAATCGTAATTATAAAGGACATTATATTCTTCAAAATTCTCGGGGCCATGACGGCTATCATCAAAATAGGTATAGTCACCGATATGGATATTTTTTGCCTTAATATAGTTTTTTAAGAAAACTAATTTATCATAAGGCTGCATAGGGTAAATCTGATTTGGATCGGGCCCAGGTCCTAAAGCTTTTGTCATTATTTTTTCCTTTTTATTGCTGGTTATCTGTGAGCCAAGGCAGTAATTTGCTGTCAAAAAGTTATAATTTTACTATTTTTTTATGCAAACAAAGGTATTGTAATGGTCAGCCACCAGCCTTTTAATTTGCTTGTCAAAGTTACAGTACTCCATCAACTCTCTCTGGCCCTGAACTATTATAGGCTCCCCAGGAAGCGTCTTCACCGCGTATTCCCGAAACTGGGGCTCTGCATGCGCATATGAAGCCAGCGCTGACAGCATCCCTAATTCTAAAAAAAGCTTTTGAATTTTTTTCATGTTCTTTTTCTCCAATTTAAACTGTCTCAGAGTATTTTGTCTTTTCTGAAAGCTTGCAGAAAAGACACCGTTCTTTCATTGATTTATCAAGGCGCCGCTTCAAGTTATCTTGGTAGCTCAAAATAATCTCCAAATATTTATTCAGTTTATGGTCGCCGGTCATAATGAATTTTGTTTCAGCGACAATAGCACAGAATTTCCCAATGACAAATTTGACCTTTAATTCCAAATACCTATCAGTAATCGATAGAATAGCGGATTATTTTATTGCAAAGCAACAGGCAAGTATTATACGCTTTCCTCAATCGGAATATTTCCCGGCGAGTTACCCATCGAGCTTAGTAAAAGGTTGCCGCGATATCCTGTTTTGCGAGGCCGAATTAGAAACAAAACAAAAAGGATTTAATTGTAATAATCCCTTATAACTTAGAACGCGGAGCTTTATTGTCCGAGGTATCCGTGAGTTTATCAACAGAAGCAATAATGCTCGTTTTTAATGATGCCAGTAATTCTTTATCCGCTTTCGATACTCTCTGAAAGAAAGTATACACATTTCTTGTAATGGTTTCTCCATTATCCTGAGTATAAACGACGTCGCCATATTTATCTTTTTGATAGGGAAAAGTCGCTTGCGTCAAACAATTTCTGATTTTAACGATAAATTGATGGATAGGAAAGTTATCTAATTCGTTTAGTATAGCTTTCATATTTATTAAACCAGGTATAATCGTTGATTTAATGAAATTTGCAAACCGCTCGTGCGCTTCAAGGGCTTTAAGCAGCCAATAATAATCGGCTTGGACGGTAATGAAATAATCAATTGCCATTAAATTTTGATACGCTGTAATTGCTGTAAGAAAAGCATATAATTTATCATATGCTTCTTCTTTAACGGGATCGTGAAATACAGGTTGAAACAGTTCGCCGACTTTAAATCGTTGCGCCAAATGCGATGCGTTTGCCGTTTCAACGTGAGCATGGACGCCGTTAAATTCCTCCGTTCCATCGATGCCCGCATTCAGTTGGATTAATGCCTGGCCTCCTGGATGGACCTGCATATAATCCGTCAAATCATAGACGGATTTACCCATAATCATCCAATAGCCTTGTTGCATATTATTATGCGTACAAACCTGTGTCAGTGTCATAGGTGGATATTGAATTTTTCTATTTTGCGCATCAAATTCCTGTGTGAAAAATTGATTAGGCGCAACCTGCTGGTAAAAATATTTTCTTGCTTTTTCTGAGGCGTCAGGATCGTTTGCAAATTTTTTATCCGCAATCATTTTAATCATGACATTTTGCACGTCCGCAACAAAATCACTACTACCGCAAACATAAAAACAGGCCTCTCTTGCCATCATATCAAGCATAAACTGGACCTCATGCTCTGCAATGACTTGAGTGATGCGCTTTTGCTCTCCTTCAGCGGAGGTGGCAACGGTGTAGTGAAAAGAAGATATTCGGGCGATAGCGGATAATTCTTTCGGGGCAAGAATATCGGCCTGCGTTTTTACGCCGTAGAAAAGATGAATATCTCGGCCTTCTTTTGCTTGTGCATTTTGTCGATAAAAAGCAGCCAAGGGTGCAATGCCGCTGCCCATTGCAATCAAAACAAGCGGTTTGCTTTTTTCTTCTGGCATTCTAAAGCGGTGCGCCGGATGGACCTGCGCTGGAACAACCGGGAATGCTCCAGCTTGTTCCTCTGTTAAGAAACGTGACGTAACACCTTGCCCTGGTGTTGCGTCAACATGCGTATAAGCTGTTTTTGTAACAGCTAAATCTACCGCGAAAGGACAAAGCGCGCTTGCAAATTGATGGCTGCTTGGCGATGAAATGGAATAAGAACGTGCCGTTAATGGCACAACAAGCTGAGTTAGTTTTAACTTAACTTGAGCCAGTTTGGCAGCTTGTGTTGATTCAATATGCCTAATGAATGCCGCTAATTTTATTTTCATGTTGCTTTTTATGCCTGGAGGCAGCTCTACTTCAGGTAAGATTTTTTGGATATCTGCAATAGTTAATGAAGTGATATTTCCATACTGCAAAAGTAATTCTAAAGTAAAACCTTGAGCTGATTTTTCACGTCTATTTCTTACAAAAAAATCTGTCCACGCCTGCGTTTCAGACAGCTCATCATTTGCAGATGATGTTAATAACTGTAAAATTTCTTTTATTTCGTGATCATTATTGACAGGTAAAATTTGAATATGATCGCCTGCCGTAAAATAAACATGGCTTTCTGCTTTCAAGGTGACGCCAACCATCGTTCCGGTCTGATTCTGTGTTTGTCCCTTATGCATAGCCGTGATAGCGGAGGGAGCAGGTCTTTCTCTGCGAGATTTATCAAGCTCATCACTTAAGATGGTCCATGGTTTTTTTTGTTTCGTCACCAAGCTAGCCACTGTTTCAATACGTCCAATTCTTGTTCCTACATTCAAAATGCCGTATGCCGCTTTATCACGGTGCAAGGATAACAGGCCGCCTTTTCCTGAATAACGCATTAAGGTTTGTGCGTACAGAGACTGTAATTCTTGGTCCTGGCTTTGTTCAACATAGTCTTTGATTGATGTTTTTCTGACGGCCGCTAAAAAATCTTGGTATATTTTTGGAATATACTGAAACGATCCCTGAATTTGTCGTCCGATTTCCGAATCAAAATGCGTTCTGCCTAAGGCAATATCCAGTAATAAAAAGATAGGTGAAAATGCACCGCTGACCGTACTGGTTGCTCCATTTGCGGGCGTTCCGAAAAAGCTAGTTGTTTTGGTCAGCATCAGTGGATCAAGGTAGGTTGCGCTATTTGGGTTAATGTTCGCCTTTAATAAACCAACAGCCAGCTCGTCCACTATTTTTAACAGTTGCAATAATGCGTTTTTGACGCCTTGGTCATCATAATTCACCACCGCATCATTTGCCTCAGCCACCGCTCGTACCAAATGGCGTGAGCGATAAGTCATTTCAACGAAAGTCAGATAAAATATTTTTTCTGCTTGATTCGCAAACGTTGGAACAATAATATTCATATTTTCTACCTGAAATTTTTTATCTTCAGGCAAGGTTGGATCAATTAAGCGCCAATTATTTATAAATAAATCTACTACATCCATGTTTAATGATGATCGGCTCAAGCGTTTGGATATTGCTTGCCAAGATTTTTTGATATTGTCAGGTAATTCAGGTTTTTCTGGTGTTGCTCGACAATTCCAATAGGCATGTGAAATAACCGCAAAGAATGTCGCTGCCAATGGCAAATAAGCATCTGGTAAAGTTTCAATAGGTAATTGAGGAATGTTCTGAACAAACCGTCGAAACCCTGGTGTTTTTATTTTTTGAGGAATGCGTTCTATGGCGTCATTCCAGGCTTGATAAGGTGCTGGAAATTCAATTAATGGCGGTGTTGTAGGGAAGAAGCCATAATCAAGAGTAAGATGTCCATCGAGATAGCCTGGTTTTTCCAGATTTTCCAAAAAAGTTGTTGCAGGCGACCGTAGTTGCATAAATCCCCTCAGATTTGTTAAAAAATTATGCTTTTGCTTTAGCGTAATTGTTTTGATATAGTCATAAATTTTCATGGCGGAAAATAGCATTATTATGACCTGAAGTAAAGTTTCCTGTTTTTTTATTTATTTCCGGGAAAAGTCTTCAATTTTGCCTTGTAACTTTTAATTAATTTTAAGGAGAGTGCTTATGTTACGGCTTTACGGGACACCGTTGTCAACTTGTACCAACAAAGTAATTTATTTAGCCAATTTTTTGGAAATCCCTTTTGAATTTCAATTAGTCAATTTAGGCAATGGAGAACAACGTAAGCCCGAATTTTTACAACTTAATCCATACGGTAAAGTTCCTGTTATTAATGATGACGGATTTAAACTCGCAGAAAGCAACACAATCATGCGCTATTTAGCTGAAAAACAGGAGTCAAATAGTTATCCTGCTGAACTGCGTCAACATACTTTAGTGAATCAATGGTTAGATTATATTTCACAACACGTTGGCATTGAAACGTCAAAGATCATGTTTAATACTTATTTTTGTAAATCACTATCACTTCCTTCTAATGAGCAGGCTTTACAAGAAGGATATTTTTTCTTAAACCAATATCTCCCTGTCATTGAAAAACAACTTCAGAACAATGCTTATATTGCGGGCCCTGCAATTACACTGGCTGATTTTGCTTTGATTGCGACCTTGGACGTGTGTGAATTAATTAAAGCTGACTTAAGCCTTTATCCGCATTTAATACAGTGGCGAACAAACATGATGGACCAACGTTTTTACCGTAATCATCATATGAGCTACACGGAAACATTCAATAAGATTTTAGGCGCGTTTTTCGCATCAGGTAACGTGGCCGCTTAAATGAATTTGCAACCAGTCGATAAATTAGAAATTCAAGTATTAGTAGATAACGTTACAGATAGCCTTTCCAGCGTTCCTCACAATGTTACGCATGAGATGGCTTATTTGAGAAAAAATGGAATGAAAGAATTGTCAGGCGAGTGTCTCTGCTGTGGCGCGCATGGTCTTTCGCTATATATTACGGCTTTTCAAGGAAAGACTAAGCGTGCCCTTTTATTTGATGCGGGGCCTGAGGGCGATGTTTTTGCAAGAAATGTAAATAAATTAAATGCTCCTATTGGTGCCGCGGAAGCTGTTATTTTATCGCATGGTCATTGGGACCACGCCGGTGGGTTTTTAACTGCGCTTGATTTAATTAAAAGTAATAATAAGGGAAAGGAAGTTGTTTTTCATCTTAACCCTGGAATGTTTTATCAACGGGCAACAATCAGTCGTGGAGGTGAAATCTGTCCCTTCAAAAAAGTGCCCACTGTAAAAGAATTAGAGCAAAAAGGAGCTGTTGTCGTTAATTCCAATGAGCCGCGTTTACTATTGGACGGTCTGTTTTACTTGAGTGGTGAAATTTCTCGGGTAACTGAATATGAAAAAGGTTTTCCAGGGCATGTGAAGCAAGTGCCAAGCGGTGAATGGGAGGATGATCCTTGGATTATGGATGAGCGGTTTTTAGTGGTCCATGTTCGTGATAAAGGCCTTATTGTTTTTTCCGCTTGTTCTCATGCTGGGATTATCAACGTCTTAAAACAGACAAAAAAATTATTTCCTGAAGTTCCCTTATATGCCGTGATGGGTGGGTTTCATTTATCTGGTCACGCTGTCGAAAAAATTATTCCTCAAACAGTAGCTGACATGAAGCAATTTAATTTAGAAATGATTATACCCGCGCATTGTACTGGTTGGAGAGCAGTAAATGCCTTAGGAAATACCTTTGGCGATAAAGTTGTTCCCTCTGCTGTTGGGCGAGTCTACTGTTTTGGCGAATCAAAATAAGGGGCCGTATCCTATCCCCGCATTAATTGCCATTTAACTGCTTGATTTTAATAACCCTGTAATAAAAATTGACAGCGTTTATTACAAGCAAGATAATACTGCTTCTTATATACCCATTACACTTCAAAATGCGAACTTGTCATTCTGAACGAAGTGAAGGACCTGTTAAAATTCAAGAGATTCTTCGCTACGCTCAGAATGACAGATTCGCATTTTGAAGTGTAATGGGTATAGAACTCATAAAACGTAGGTAAAATTATGCCCTTAGAAAAATTAGGAAGAAATCCTATGCAAGCCAATGCAATGGAGTTAGTCGGCGTCAATGTTAACCTTGGCGTAGCCACAGACGGTACTGTTAATCTCAACCTAAGTGTTTCTGGCACAAAAGCCACTGAAGTTGTTAATGAATTAGAGACCACTCATTTTGTTAACCTCGAAGACCTTCCTATACAAGCAGATGCCCGAGAAGCCATCTACGTAGACCTGCTTAAACAACTAGATGGTGAAAATGGGAAGCACTACATTACCACAAGCCCACGTTGTGCTGCCGAACTACTTACCTATATCAATAAAACGAAGCCTGGTTATACGGATAACTTAGTCAAAAGAACAAATTTAGTTTTTGCACATCCCGAACAAGCAAAGGCATTCAAAGGACTACCTGACGAATATGGTATTGATGTTTTAAAAGAAATAAAATCCGCCGATGATTTGCTGCGCTGTGCTAACCTCGCAAAATTTCAAAAAGATAGATTGCTTGCTATGCGTCCAAGTCTACCCGATGCGGCAGCACTTAAAAAAATGGATGAGCGCTATTCAGAGGAAGCACTTGTTAAAAAGGCAGAATCTGGCCGGATTATGGTACTGAGTGCGATAAAGGACAAGCAAATTATAGCCACCTTGGTTTTTAATTTTCATGCCATTCAAAATGAATCGCTATTAGATAAAACAGTTTATATATCCGACTTGATTATCGAAAAAGGTTTTATCGATGATCAGCAGTTTGTTATGGAGTTTATGGCCAGCGTTCTTGCCAGGCTTTCACAAGAGTTCCCTTCAGCTAAGACCGTTACATTTATGGCCCCTGGCAGCCCTAGTGACCCACTTGTCCGTTGTATAGAAAAAGCAAAAAGTGAAGGCTTACTCTCGGCACTAACAAAAGATAAGCAAGCGGAATTGGGTTTGCTATCGTACTTTGTGCAGGAACCGAAAAATAGCTCTAAACTAAATTTATCAAACATGCCAGCAAATATGTTTCATCATAGGCCGAAAATATCTACTGTTACTATTGGCGAACAAAAGCAGGAAACATCATTGACCGCTGCTCTTTAAAGTTCATTCCAAGTGGTTGCAAGGTCTGATTTTGAAATATTCATCAAACAGTCAGAATGGTAAGCGCAGCCCGCTCTGCTAATTACCTAAAAATTGCTGCTGTGTGAAAATGATCAAGAGCAGCATTTAGTTTGGGTTGCACAATGGCTTAGAACACCCCCTCTCCCGCCCATTGTAATATACAAGAACCACTGGATTGTAGTGCGGGAGAAGGCCGGGGAGAGGGAAAAAACGTTGCCCCCTGCATGCCTTAAGGAGAGCCTCTTGATCTTTTCTTCCGTTTACGACAGAATTTAAAATCTTAAAATGTCTTTAGAAATGGAAAAAAGGTCCCTATGCTTAGCCACACCAGGCCGCTCAAGCAGGTTGATTCAGAAGCCCAGCAAACTAGCCTGGTTAATAAATTTTATTCTGCCATTGGGGCAAGGCTTTTGAATGAGCAGGCTCCTAAAGAGGGCCTTCACAAAGAAGTTCAAGATGCAGTGATGGCTATCCTGTTTCCAGATGTGCTCAACAACCCCATCTCACGCAAGCGGAACTTGGAATTTATTATCTTCATTCTTATGGAAGCGTGTAAAGAACATATTTTTCTGGAACTCTTGTTTACCCAGCATCAGTTGAAACTACTTGCTGACTCACTGGCGGCTTATAAAAGTGCCTTGGGAAGAGAGGCAGCGAGTTGTCAACACCGTTATCTGGATCTTATCGGCAATAAACCAAAAAATCTGGCCTTTCAGCGAATAGCCGTCTTGCAGGAAATGCTGCATATTCAAAGCTCGATGTATGATCTACGACGCAAGACTAAAGAAATCTATGCGGTCATGGGCAAGGAGTTTAAACAGATTTTCAATGCCAAGGCTGCTCATTTACTCGATCCAAATCCAAAACACGTCATTGCAATCGCCGTTCCAATGGGTGGAAAAATTGAGGTTGAACAAAATGGTTTGGTTTGTCATGTCCGAGATCATGTAAGCGGCATAATCACAAAGTTTGCGACTCCGCCTGCTGATTTTGAGAGGACGGTCTGGCTTGAAGTGGGCCGTGGCACGTTAAACTATGTCCTTCAGGAAAGGCCGGAGGTGACGAATCATTTTAATGATGCGAATGATATTCTCGAACTGGCCCCGCTTTTAAATAGAATGAAGCAGATTATTGGTCAATTCTACCTTTTGGATGACAGAATTAGAAACTTGTATTCGCACACTGTTAAATTGAACACTCTCTACCGTGAACAAGAAGCCCGCTTGCAGCAATTGACAGAGCATCCTTCACTGAGTTTGGACGGAGCTATGCTTTTTGGCCCAAATCAGTTTTCATCTGGCATTGATGAGGTGCAGCGCCCTGGCCTGGTTTTTTAGAAGTAAGGGGCCTCATTTCCACTTCCCACAGGTCCAGCTGATCGCTAACCTGTGGGAAGTGGAGGCCCCTTATTTGAGAGCCCTGGTGCTTGTTGCCATGGCGTGTTCACAGTCCCTGATCAATGTTGACATTCTCAGACCGCGCTTTTTCCAGAGTGGCTTTCAGGGCGTCAAAAAAACACCTTAACGCCAGTCCATCCTTCCTTTTGTCCTTTTTTTCTAATATAGCTCGCATTCCGCAACATCCTGCATAAAATGTTGAATAATCTGGCTGCTACCTGATTTTCCTCTCCCCCCGCCCCGGTAGATGACCTATGCACAGGATTTGAGTGCGGGGGGAGATTGAGAGGGGGGAAGGTCTTCGGCCAGCGATGCTTCCTAACTGGATATTGAGGGAGAAATTAATAAAGTCTTTCAGAAGTTGGTTCTTTCATGAATTTTCCCTGGATTGTTATTTCATCCGTGACGGCAATTTAATTCTTCTTCCAGCAATCATAAAGACGCCCTTTCCTTGGTGATGGAGTGTTTTAGGCTGTTTGCGAGAAGGAGCTATCCAGGCTTTTAATCCTTCTAATATAAAAAAATTGTATTGATTTGCCATGTGCATGTCTATGACTTTGCATTCAATGTTAGCGTAACATTCAGCTATTTTCGGAGCATTTATATAGAAAGACTTTTCTGGTGTTAATTGGAAGGTCTTAAACTTATCTGTTTTTTTTCCGGTTGTATTCCCGCAGCCAACGACTTGCTTGGCTAATTCTGCCGTTGGAATGTTAATGACGCATTCTTTCGTCTTTTTTAAAATAGTAAAAGAATAATCCCGGTTGCTAATAACGCAGCCAATGAGCGGCGGCTCAAAATCAAGCATGGTGTGCCATGACATGGTCATGATATTAGGGCGGCCCTTGTGCATGGTTGTGACCAGCACAACAGGCCCTGGCTCTAATAGTTGATATACCCGTGATAATGGAAGTGCTTTTTTCTTCATGGAGTAGCTTCCTTGTTAACGATATCGCCATTTTTATATGATATCCTAAAAAATTGGGGCTGTATCTCCACTTCCCACAGGTCCAGCTAGCTGTTAACATGTGAGAAATTGGAGATGCGGCCCCACATGTCTAAATATTTCGGTGAATGTTATTGCGGTTCGGTCAAGTTTTACTGCGAAGGAGAGCCCTTCTTCACCCAACACTGCCATTGCAACAAATGTCGCGAAGTCGCCTCTTATTCAAAGCGTGAGGTCGATAAGCTGGGTTATAGCTGGACAGCTGGGTATTTAACATCCAAGTTTAAAATAACAGCAGGGGCTGACAATCTTGAAGACCTAATCCGAAATAATGCAAGACTATTCCTCTGTAAGTCCTGCCACAGCCTTATTTATGGCATTTCCCTCGATGAAAAGAAGCAGGCGGGTATCGGCATTAATGCCAATAATTTCCATTTTGAGGGCCCAATGCCGCAATCCTTTAAGCCAGTGAGACATATTTGGTACATGAACAGAATTGTGGATTGTCATGATAATTTGCCAAAGTTTAAAGATGCACCAAAAGAGCAATTTGGTTCAGGGGAGCTTTGGGCTAATAAATCATAAAGCGAAAATTTTGGAAACTAGTAAGCATGGAGAAAAGTTATTATTCAAGCGCACCACCATCCTACCTTCTTCTTTTTCTTATTTATCTAGCCGCTTTTGCTCTCCAAAATCATATTTTTTTGAATTGGGATGTCAGCCTGCTGATGCACACGACTGATCGTATGTTAAGAGGAGGTCAGTATGGGATTGACTATTTTGACCCGGACCCTCCGATGATTCTTTACCTTTATACACTGCCAGTCTTATTCGCTAAGTTTTTTTCACTGAGCTACGCCCTGGCCAGTGTTCTTTTTACTTTTGCGCTGACCGTGCTTTCTTTGTTTCTTTGTAATTATTTTTTTAAACGTTTAGAACAAGAATGTGGTCCAATTTATAAGAGGGCGCTGCTTTTGCCTGTGTTGGCCGCTATTTTTCTTTTTCTGCCTGCTATGAATTTCGCGCAGCGAGAGCATTTTTTATTGATCTTGGTTTTTCCTTATTTTTTAATAACGGCCTTGCGTCTTCATGGACAAAAGCTTAATCCATGGCTTGCGAGGACCGTTGGGCTTTTGGCAGGCCTGGGTTTTGCGATCAAACCTTATTTTTATATTTCTTTTGTCTTTCTAGAACTTTACTACTGGCTCCAAAAAGGCAGACTTCCCCAAGCTAAAACAATTCGCAATGAATCATGGATGATCGGGACCGTCGCGGTCGTTTATTTAGCCAGCGTTATTTATTTTTATCCAACCTATTTAAACATTGTTTTGCCTACTGCAACCCAATATTATTATTCTGGGCTCCAATTCTTGATGCCGCCTAGTTTAGTGTGGACAAACGAATTTTTTCTCTTTTCGCTCATAGCGAGTGGTTTTTACTTTTTTTTACTGCGCAAGACTGTGGTGCGAACTTTTGAGACGGTCCTCGTTTTAGCGGTGCTTGGCTTTTCTTTAGCTTATGTGCTGCAAAAAACGAACTGGTATTACCATGTCCTACCGGCTTTTTCTCTCGCTTGCCTCCTTTGGGCCCAAAGTTGGTATCGTTATCTGCTTCGGGACTCCCTGGGGATGGCGGGACTGCTCGCAGTCCTAGCTCTTTTCTTCCCCCTGCGCGCGATTTATGAGGTCAATGAACTGGCTCTGATATCAAAAGAAAATGGCCCCACTTCTGCTCTCATTCAGCACTTGAAGGGCTTTGCCCCTGGAAAATCACTGTATTTTTTTTCAGGCTGTGCCTTGCCTTATCCCCTGGTGGATTATTTGAATATCCAAGTAAAACAATTAGCACAAACCTATTGGTTTATGCCCGGCATTATTGTGAAAGAAATGAAAGTGAAGGGCAGGGCACAAGCTGATTTGGCAGAAATTCCCGTGTTAAAGAAAATTATAAATGATTTTATTGAAAAAAAAGCAGACGTGGTCGTGGTGGACCAGCGCATCAATTGCAACGGGGCGCTTTTTGATTATCTGGCTTATTTTTCACAGAGTACGCGTTTTAAAGCTGAGTTTGCTAATTATCGTTATGTGGATGGTTACAAAACAATTTCAATTTTCAAAAGAATTTAAGCAGCCAAGCGGAGTTTACAGAGTCCGAGTAAGTTTCGGAAAATAATGCCTGGCATTTTTTTGAGCTGGTACACTTGCGTGTTGCCGGCAAAGCGTTTTTCATGTTTGATCGGTAACTCCAGCAGAGTTTTTCTTTTTTTCAGGCAGGCGCCCGCAAAACCCCACCAAAAGCCTTCTTTTAAATAGCTTAGATAGGGCTTAAGTTCTTCAAAGGCTTCGCGGCGGCGAGAACAAAAGGGCAGCTGGGGTCGTGTAGGGGCGATAAAAATAAAATTTTGTGCGCGACAAAAAACATTTTTGAATAAATGCGACGTATAAAGGGGTCACGGCGCGGCTTACGCCAGCCGATGATGAAGTCTGAGTTTTCCCGTTGTCGCCAAAAGTCCGCAAAGTTCTCCGGGGAACATTGCCCGTCGCTGTCAATGCAAAGGAGATAGTCTCCTTTGGCTGCATGGATGCCATCCAAGACAGCCTTTCCATAGCCTCGGCGATGCTGGACAGAAAGGTCTATGAGCGGATAGCGTTTGGCAAGTTCAATCAATAATTCCTGGGTGCCATCGGTACTGCCGTCTTCACAAGCGAGAAATTGGGGCCCACAATCCGGAAGCTCTTTTAGCGCCGCATGCCAGGAAGCGATTACCTGTTCCAAGCTTTGTCGCTCATTGTGAATTGGTAAAATGATCGAGAGGCTGGCTTTGTTCATCGCTGTCTCCTAGAAGGATGCTTCGAGGCCTGTTTCGTAGTTCGCGGCGCGGGTTGTTTGCAGGACCTGCTTCCTAATCCAGGCGTACGTTTCTCGAAGTCCCTCCACCAAAGAATGGCTTGGCGCCCAGCCTAGCATTTTTTTAATCAAGTGATTATCAGAGTTTCGCCCCCGCACACCTAAAGGACCTTCAATGTGCCGCAAAGTCACTTGCTTGCCGGCTATTTGCATAATAGTTTGCGCTAAATCATTAATAGTGATCATTTCTTCTGAGCCTAAATTCACAGGCCCTGTCCAATCCGAATTCATGAGGCGGCGCAGTCCTTCAAGACATTCATCAATATATAAAAAAGAGCGGGTCTGCAGACCGTCTCCCCAAATTTCAATACTGCCTTGGGGGGACGCCATCGCGATTTTCCGGCAAAGGGCAGCCGGGGACTTTTCGCGGCCGTCATTCCAACTGCCTTCCGGGCCGAAAATATTATGGAGACGGGCCAGGCGAACATCCAGGCCATGACAACGCTGATAGGCCAAATAAAGGCGCTCACTGAATAATTTTTCCCAGCCATATTCGGAATCGGGGGCGGCGGGGTAGGTGGAGTCTTCCGCCGTTTTTGGATTATTGGGGTCTTGCTGATTGTATGCAGGGTAAACACAGGCTGAGGAAGTATAAAGAATACGTTTGGCCCTTTTTTTGCGGCAGGCTTCCAGCACGTTCAAATTAATCAGAGCTGAACTCGACATCAGATCAGCGTCGTTTACCCCCGTAAAAATAAAACCCGCACCCCCCATGTCCGCCGCCAGTTGATATACTTCGTCAAAATCTTTTTCAAAAGCTTGCTCACAAGTCTCAGGATTGCGAAGGTCCCCAATCAAAAAATCATCACTTTTATTTTTTGCATAGGCATCAATCCGAAGATCAACCCCTTTCACCCAATGGCCTTCTTTTTTTAAGCGTGCGACCAGATGATGTCCAATAAAACCGTCTGCGCCGCATACCAAAGCTTTTTTCATTTGATCTCCTTATGAAGTGGAGGCCCCTTAAAGCGGTTTTTTGGCTACAAAGACTAGATAACGCACTCTGCCTTGCTCAAAGGCATCCCGCATCAGTTTCGCTTGCTTAGTGAAACGAAAGCCCCGCCAACCACCCATGAGCAAAAGAGATAAAAATGAATACGCATTCACAAGAGAGAGGCCAAGGGCCCAACTTTTTTTGACAAAAGCAGACCAATCCTGGGTTGAAACAAGCTGAAAATGGTGCAGAGCAAGAAATTCTTGGTATTTCTCGGCAGTTGGCATAGAGGGCAGGTCCAAAGCCAGGCATAGTTTTTTATAGTCTTTTGCCAGCTTGCCTTCATATTTTTCCTGGTCTGAGCACCAGGTGGCCAGCATGAATTGCCCGCCTGGTTTGAGAACGCGAAAGGCCTGTTGGATAAACAGGGCTTTATCAAACATTTGCTCGCAGCTTTCAAGTGACCATACCAGGTCAAAAGCGTTATTTGGCAGGCTGGGCATGGAAAGCGCGTCTTCCACCAGGAAGGTCAGGTCCTTAAAATGACGCTTTTGTGCTTGCTGTGTTGCAATAGCCGCCTGCCGAGGGCTTAGGGTAATGCCTGTGACTTCAGCGTTATATTTTTCATGCAAATATAAACTGCTGCCCCCCATCCCACAGCCGGCATCTAAAATTTTACTATCTTGAGTGATGTTTAATTGTTCTAATATTTTTTCAATTAGCTTTACTTGAGCTGTTTTTGGGTTTGCTGCGTCGTTTTCTTCAAAATAGCCATGGTGAATATGTTCACCCCAAACCTTGCGCCAGGCCCCAGAAATTTGGTCCCAAAACTGAGCAATTTGACGAGTGATTTGTTCGCGATGTTGAATGATAGGTTCATCAGTCCTGATAATCATAAGCTGTTCTCGTTATTAGGGGGGGCGTATCTCCACTTGCCACAGCTTAACAGTCAAAAGGACCTGTGGGAAGTGGATACGGCCCTCTATATTTATAGGCTTGATCTAACCTCTGACTTTAGACCGGTGGCCGGATTCACGGGTAGCTGAGCGCTCTCCTGAACGCTCTCCTTTCCCCATTTCCACATTCCTTTGTTGGCTAAAGAATAACCTATGCAGAATAGCTCTCCGACTTCCGTCGGCATCGTTTCAAGTTGACCATAGACCTTGATGTTTCCTGAAGCTTGATAGTCCTTGGGGTATCCGCTGACGGCAATGGCAGATTGAACAAGATCAGTAACAAATTTTTGGGCAAAATCCTTTACCAAGGTATGGACGCCCGTTAAGCAGAGATGAAATCCTTTGGGTTTTTGTAAATAGTTAAGCTCCCAGCCGCTTTTGGCCATCTCTGCTGCAATATAATGCGCATCTAGAGAAGTACTGCGAAAACCTAACACCGTGTCTTTGGGGTCTCCGAAAATTTGAATATAATGGGTCAAAGAGAAATTCGATAATTCGATATTGAGGTCCTGCTGAATTTTCTCTCGTAAACAAACAATTTTTTCCGCGGTTTCTTGAAAATGCTTTAAGCCAAAATAAGCGAAAGTGGCGTAGATGTGGGCCACATTTAAGCCGCTTTTAGATCCTAAGTGGCCGTCGGTTGTATAGAGGCCTCCTATCCATCCAAGCGCAGGAAAGACAGTGGTAAAGTAGTCTTGGATCAAAGACAGCAGGTCCTCCGGCAATTCATTAAACATTACAATAGAAGAGCCCTTCGGACATTCGCCATATTTGTGTGTATCTGTTGAAATGGAGGTTACACCTGGAGCTCGAAAATCCCATACAACGGACTCATTCTTCCTAAAATGCTTGTCCGTCAAACAGGCGTCCACATGAAAAGGGACCTTCTTTTCTTGGGCCAAGTTTCCTAAGTCTTCGATAGGATCGGTGATGCCATACATGAAAGAAGGAGCGGACCCTACAATGACTGCTGTGTTCTGCGAAATATATTTCCTCATCTTCCGTGCTGATACAGCGCCTGTTTTGGGGTCCACCGGCACAACAATGAGTCTTGCGCCTGTAATGCCAGCTGCTTTTTCAAAAGCAGCATGCGCGGTGCTGGGCACAACAATTTCAGGCTCGTTAATGCCTTTCTTGCGAGCAGCTTGCACATAAGCGGACATGGCATGCAGAATGCTGTCGCTTCCTCCATTCGTAATGACACCGAAACCACCGCCATGTAAAAGAGTTTGCATCCACTTGAAAATTTCGCTTTGCAGTGCGGCGAGCTGTATCCACTTCCCATGCATGAGATTGGATTTTAAATTTTTACTAGAAATCACGCCTAATAATTCTTCTAATTCTCTGGGATACACTGCATAGACCGCCCCCGAATCAAAGCCCTCATCAGCTCCTAAAACGAATTGCTTGTCTTCCGCTGGAGCGTTTTCAAAATCATAGGCACAAGCTTTAGGGTCGATATCGAATTTCTTCAGAATTTCAACTGGAGACAAACCGTCTTCGGGCATTAGTCCTGTCAGTCCCATTTTCTCCCGCTGGTCTTCAATTTTCTTCTGAAATGGCATTAAACTATCATTTAATTTTTTTCTAACCTTAGCTTGGTTGAAATATTTTGCGCCCTTGTAAAGAAGATCAATTGCATTCTGCTTAATGCTAATGGTGTGACGCATCCGATATAAAAGGGCCGCTTTTTTATATTGGATATATAAAAAATAAAAAACGGCGAGCAGGGATATAATTTTGTAAATCTGCCGATTTTGCAGTCGATGATCAAGCCGTCTCAAAAATCGGTCCACGGTCCTTTCTACTTTTGACAAAAACTTAGGCTGCATCTGCGTCTTCCTTTTACGAGCATTTAGGCGGCGGGAAGACTACCATGATTTTAAAGAAAAAAACATGTTTTATATATCTGTTAATATACATAATTTTAGTGACACACTTTGCGCCTAATAGGCACCTTAAGTCTTATAAAAGATTGACAAAAGCCTCGAATATCCTATAATTGGTTCATGGCACCAGGATACGAGTACAGCATAGAGAAAAGTCGCAAGCTCAAGGAAGAGCGGGGTATCAGTTTCGAGGAAATTATCTACTACATTGAAAATGGTCACCTGATCGATACCGTCCGTCACCCAAACGAAACAAAATATGCTGGCCAGTATTTTTATGTGGTTGATGTCGATGGGTACGTTTACTTGGTTCCATTCGTGCGTCAGGGAGATACTATTTTTCTAAAAACAATTTTTCCCAGCCGAAAACATACGAAGCGTTATTTAAGGGGGAAACCGCAATCATGAGCAAAAAACACATTGATATCGAAAAGCATGAGGATGAAATCCTTAATGACCTTGATAAGGATGCCTTTATATCGGTAGAAAACGCGAAAGATGAGATGCACATTGCGAAACAGGCCGCCCATAATTTTGTCAAGCGTGACAGCCGTATCAATATTCGCGTATCGGGGGCAGATCTGAATATTATCCGTAAAATAGCATTTGAAGAAGGGCTACCATATCAGACATTGCTGGCAAGCGTTATCCATAAGTTTGCTACAGGACGCCTACAGGACAAGGGAGGCTTTTCTAGGAGCAGCGAGCAGGAAAAATAGATTTTTGTATGAGTATATTTACATATTGAAAGAGCTTATGCCTGATTTTGGATTGAATGGTAGAATTGAGATTGCATATAAAGTCCAAGGATGAGAAAACTGATTCATCGCCAAAAATTCGGATATGTATGTCCTAGTTCCAAAGAAAAAGTTAATCTGCGCGGAACTGCGGTCGCATCGAGGACTGTTATATGATTGGCTTATCGTCGTTTAGTAAATAAATTTTTAGCCAAGCATACCCCACCTGCTATTCCTATAACAGTCATCATTGAAAAAAAACTCGGATAATGGAATAGAGAAGAAATTTTATTTTTTTCTGGTAAGGGCTGACTTTTACAGGGTAGAGGTTTCATCGCAGCCGGCTCCGGCTCATCAATCACCGCATCAATTGATGATTTTTGATCTGCACCCCAACGATTTTTGGAGAGATATAACCCCGATAAATACTTGATGGTGGATTTATTTTTGTTTTTAGCATAATCATAAAGTCTGCGTCTTAATTTATCCATCGCCCTCTCTTCCGTCACAATAATATGCGGTGGGGCCCCAAATATTGAGCTACGCATCTTAAATCCGTTCTCACAAATAACCAACTGATTCGTGTAGAGGTCATTAAAAATTTCCGCTAACTTAACGTTATTGCTCATATCATGTTTCACTTGTTTGAGTGAATATTCTGCATCCACATAGACAAAATCTTTTTCTGTAATTTGGTCACGTGGAATACTCAAATAATTTGATGTGACGATATGATCGGCTTGAAAAGGAAACACAGTAAAATCTGAATGAATATCCCTGTGTAAACTTCTTATTAGTAAGTCTTGGGAATGACCATCATCGTTATCTTTACAAATATCAACAGACTGAATATATTGCGCACCACCTGCGGTCTCTACAATAAATGTAGAATTACTAGGGATGACAAGTCCATTTTGATTGACACTAAATTCGAATTTTTGAGCAGAGCGCCCCGGCGCTGAATTCCACATATCTTCTCTCTGCTGAAAGACAACTGTATTTTCATATTCTTCCCACCAGGTTCCATGGGCCTTACAGATTGGCTGAATTTTCGGTTCTTCGCCGCATTGTATGTATAACGCTATATTTAATATTACATTATCCGGCGTGACCACAGCCAGGGAGCTTAACAGTAAATGGGTGTTTTCATGATTATTTTTGGCAATTTCTAGAACATCATCAGTAAATTGACTGTATTGTGAAAAAGACAGCGGTGATCTTGTAAACAGAGAAAATTCAGGCAGCACTACCCGGGTGATCCGATTCAGTGCGCTCTCTTTAATTTTAAATGTTTCATCCTGCATTTTTTCGCAATGATGGCTTCTATGATAGATATTTGCAATGAAGGCAAGTTGTTTAACATAGAGACTCATTCTTTTCAGCGCTGTTTCGACATCGGGATAGCGGCGTTTTCTTTCGCCGGTGGAATCATTGCGATCAGGATGCAAAATATAAATATCACGAACATAAATTTTCTGATTGATTTTCTCCTGCCGCAGTGAGAGTTTTCTTCGCAGAGCAAGTTCCTGTTTAATTTTAATCATAAAACTACACCCCTCTAGCGCTAGTGTTTTAGTGTGATGAGCAAAAATAGGTATGAATCATACAAAAAATATAAAAAATAGTCTACGCGGCCAAGGCGGCGGCGTTTCACGCTGAGAAAGGTAAGTTACCCAGTTTGCGTCAACAGCCATCTCACTAACTCGACCATGACAAAGGTATCTTTCTTGCAATAGTCCAGCAGGGCCTGTTTTAAGATCATCTTTCTGTCCTTTGCAGTAGCGGGTGAAATCATTTCTTCAAAAGCGCGTTGCGCGGCGCCGCCATCTGCGACCAGCATGCCCTCATAGCTATGGGCTTTCCCCAGAAGCCCTGGCGCAACATTTTTTAAACTGAAGCTGCCCGCAAAGGCATTGTCATAAATCGTTTCGCGAATGAGCGGCAAGGGATCGACAAAGCGATCCAGCAAGCGGAGCAGGGCATCGCGATGTTCGGGTGAGTAATCAGCTAACTCTTTGATTCGCGCTTTTTCAAAAAGGGCATGATAGGCGACGATCGAACCGGATTCGCCGCAGGCTTTTAGAAGCGCTGGAACTAAGGCCGGTCGTGGGTCATCGGTGCTCACATGCAAAAATTCAGTATGTGTCAGCTCTTGTGCCGGTGTTGGCCAGTGATGCGCGCTAAACTGAAAAGGGACCTGATTAAAAGGATGGCAACCCTCATAGCGAGGAATAGCGGGCGCAATGGTCTCAAAATCTAAAAACGTAAAAGGGTATTGCCATTCCGCTAGGGCAGCTTGAATCGCTTCTTGATTAATGTAGCGCTCCTTGGACTTGAAACAGGCCACCATGCGTTCTTGCATTTCATTCAAGTCAAACAAACGCGAATCGTCTAAGCGAATCATGCCCTCTCGATAGAACTCCCAGGCGCGCTCATTAATTCGAGGCAAATTAAAAATGCTGAGCTCGGGAATGTTTTTTTGCTGCCAACAATGTTGCTTGAATCCACATTCTCGCGGCTCCAAACAGTAGGGGCCGAGGTCAATGTCTGGCACTTGAGGTTGCTGCAGCGTTTGGAAGATTTCACGGAGTTTGGGTTGAATGCTAAGATAGCGTGCGCGAATTTCAGCGGTGACATCCACTTCTTTAAAGAGCTTGCTGAGCTCAGGATAGCGGCACTCGGGATTCAAGTGCACAATATTAATTTGCTCAATTGGCAACCCGCTTTTTGCGAGGACCCAAGCTTGTAAACCGACGTCATCATAATATTCAGGATGAATTTTGGTGGCTGATTTGACTTCAAAAATGCGCCAACGCTTTGTTTCAGGAGCGTATTGCAAAATATCAGTGCGGGCATAACAACCTTGGTAGGCAAAGGCCGCTTCATAAATAATGGGGGCCTGCTGCGCTAATAACTCCCTCGTTCTTGCAAGCGACCCACTAAAATCCCAAGGCTTATTGTCCACCAACACCCCGCCGGGATAGTGTTCTCTCGCTTTAGCCCCTATACGATTACCCTGGTCAAATAAGGCCTGCGTGTCAGGTGTAATGGGGGCTTCTAGCTCAGGCTGATGCACCGCCAAATAGATGCATTTCAGGCAGCGGTAGCCTTTCATCAGACGCGTTTTGCTAAGCAACTTCGGAATAGAATTCATGATGATTGCGATTATACACGTCTGAAACAAACCTAGCGAGGAGTTGGGATTCGTGTCGAAATCGGGGATAAGAAACAATTTCTTGTAAAATAATAAGAATCTCGATATTTTTGTATGGTTATATATCAGGTGGGGTTGAGAAAGGCGCACAAATTGCATGATCAAAAATTCTACACCCCTTGTCCGTCCGACAACTTCCGAAAATCAGTCTCCGTTATTCTTATCTTATCCAACCAGTCATCTATATCAATTGCGTCCGGACCCTCGGATTTAACTTTATCTTTGATTTACTATTTATAGCATATATGCTATAATCAAATTATGAAATGGGAAATAAGCTATTACAACAGTGATTTAGAGGGAGAAATTTTAAATCTTCCAGCTTCTTTATTGGCTCGGTATCTCAAATTAACTGAGCTAATGGAAACATATGGCGCAGATCTCGGTATGCCGCATACTGATGCATTAGGAAAGGGGTTATTTGAGCTGAGATTAAAAGGTAAAGAGGGTATAGCAAGAGTGTTTTATTGCACGATGGTGGGCAAGAAAATTCACATGTTACATTGTTTCGTCAAAAAGACACAGAAAACACCGAATAAAGAATTGAAGTTAGCAAGAAAACGATTGCAGGAGGTAAAAAAAATGGCTGCTAAACGCACGCACCAACAGTTGAAAAAAGCTGCTTTAAGCCGTCCAGGTGTGAGAAAGGCATATACTGCTTTGCAGGACGAGTTTCAATTACTTGAGGAAATGCTCAAGGCACGTTTAAAGGCTGGAAAGACGCAAGATGATGTTGCCAAAGTTATGAAAACTACTACCTCAGTAGTTGGTCGTTTGGAAACGGGTGGTGGTAAGCTTCGACATTCCCCCACCATAGAGACTTTACGAAAGTATGCTAATGCGGTGCATTGTGACTTAGAAATTAGATTAGTTCACTCTAAAGCTCATCAAAAAAGCTACTTTAAACGAGACAATAAAAAAGAAAAATTAGAAAAATATGGATAGCAGGTCGAGCTTATCCACAGTTTCTATGCGCAAGAAGATGTCACCACCAGCGCAAAAAGCCGCTGCCGCAAAAACACAGCGCATGTTAAAAGAAATGCCGCTGCAAGAATTACGCCAGGCACACCAAATGAGCCAAGAACGCATGGCAGAGCTTTTGCATACCAAGCAAGCCAACGTTTCACGGATTGAACGACGCACGGATATGTATATCTCAACGTTACATAGTAAGGGGGGGCTATTATGCAGCCGTTCGCAGAGAATTATTGCGAGGAACGCTTTACGCGACGCAAATCCAAAATTACCTTCGCCTACAGCAACCCCTCCGCAATCAACTGCAACTTTTCCGGTTCTCGAATCTGCAATTTCTTCTGCGAAATCGTCAAAATTCGATTCTGCTGCAATCGGGAAAACAAACGACTAATCGTCTCCGCTGTCAACCTTAAATAATTCCCAATATCTTGCCGCGAAATCGGCAAATTAAAAGTCAGGTGTATTTCATCATGATGAAGCCGCTTAGAAAGGTCCAACAAAAAAGCAGCCAAGCGCTGCTCCGCGGTTGTTGCGGCAAGATAAGCACCCGCGCTCAATTGCTTGCTAATTAAAAATAAACTATGTTTTTGCAGCGCCGGTTTATTGCGGACCAGCTTCAAAAAATTATCATAAGGAATTTCACAGATCAAAGTGTCAGTTAAAGCAACGGCTGAAAAAAGATAATGGCCGCTGGCAATGGCTTCATAACCTAAAATTTCACCCGCAAAATAGAAGCCGCGAATCAGTTCTTTCCCATTCGCTTCCAGTTGATAAGTCTTCAAAGCGCCTTTTTGAATAGCGTAAAAATTTTGAAACTTATTTTGGGGAAGATATAAAACTTCCTTGCGCTTTAGTTGACGCAGACGTTTGACCGAAGCATTGATTTCATGTGCCTGTGATCGCGCATTTCCATTTGAAGCGCAGAAAGGGACAAAATGGCAGCTCAAGCAAGCGGAAAAATTTAAATTTGAGTTGATCATATTATAGTCAACCTCTGTGTGTAATTTGCATGTTTATTTTACATTGGAACAAGAAATTATCAAAGAAATTTCCATGATCTAGATCAAGGTTTTTTGTGTAAAAAATATATAAAGTGAGGTCAAAGTAAAACAAACGAGCGAACAAAAATGATACCTAAAAAGTTGATCAAGCATTACTTTTTAATTCTAGTATCCCTGACTTCAACTTTATTCCTGACTGCCTGCCAGTATGATCTTCTGGACCCTAAAGGAAGAATCGCGGCAGATGAAAAACAAATTTTATTAATTTCTGTCGTCTTGATGTTGCTGGTGGTCATTCCTGTCATCCTGCTTGCTTTCGGTTTTGCCTGGCGCTATCGCGCCGATAGCGGTGCAAAATACCGTCCCAATTGGCAGCATAATACGCTCTTGGAAATCATCTGGTGGTCCATTCCCTGTTTGATCATCGCTGTTTTAGGTACGATCACTTGGATTAGTTCGCATCGATTGGATCCTTACAAGCCGCTTCAAGTGGAAAACAAAAAAGCCCTTACAATTCAAGCCATTGCCCTGGAGTGGAAGTGGTTATTCATTTATCCCGAACAAAACATCGCTTCGGTCAACTATTTACAGGTCCCGGTCGGCGTGCCGCTGCATTTTGTGATCACCTCTGAAGGGCCTATGAATGCTTTGCAAGTTCCCCAACTGGGCGGACAAATTTATGCAATGGCCGGCATGAAAACCCAATTGCATTTAATCGCAGATGCGCCTGGTGATTACCGCGGTTTATCGGCGAATTTTAGCGGGAATGGTTTTTCCGACATGAAATTCATCTTGAGCGCCCGCTCACAAAAAGAGTTTGAACGTTGGGTCAAGAAGGTCAAGCACGCTCCTCAGAAGTTGACCTACCGGAATTATGAACGTTTAAGCCGGCCGACTGTCTTGCACGGGGTTAAAACGTATTCATCCACGAACAAAACTTTATTTGAGACGGTAGTGATGAAAGCCATGATGCCAATGCCGGCCCCTAGAAAAGGAGAAAATCATGCTGAGTAAAATCCTATTTGGAAATTTAAGCTTAGCGGCCATCCCCTTACACAATGCTATCATCATGGGCGCGGCGGTTTTTATGGGCGGTCTTGTTGCGCTCGTTATCGGCGCCTTGTTCTATTATCAAAAGTGGACTTGGCTCTGGCGAGAATGGCTGACTACTGTAGACCATAAGAAAATCGGCATTATGTATATCGGCCTTGCGCTGATCATGCTGGTGCGCGGCTTGATTGATGCTTTGATGATGCGTTTGCAGCAAGTGATAGCGGTCGGCGATTCAATGGGCTATTTACCGCCGGCACACTATGACCAAATCTTTACGGCCCACGGCGTCATCATGATTTTCTTCATGGCCATGCCCTTTATGTTTGGACTGATCAATTTGGTCCTGCCTTTGCAAATTGGCGCGCGGGATGTTGCCTATCCCTATTTAAACTCGCTCAGCCTCTGGCTTTCCATTGCCGGCGCTTCTTTGATGAATGTGTCCTTGGTTGTCGGCGATTTTGCCGCGACCGGCTGGCTGGCCTATCCGCCGCTCTCAGAATTAGCTTATAGTCCAGGAGTAGGGGTGGATTATTATATCTGGGCCTTGCAAATTTCCGGCATCGGCACCTTACTGTCCGGTATTAATTTCGTCGTCACGATTTTAAAGCTGCGTTGTCCGGGCATGACTTTAATGAAAATGCCAGTCTTCACCTGGACCGTGCTTTGCTCCATGGTTCTCGTGGTTCTCGCCTTCCCCGTTTTAACTGCAACCTTAGGCCTCCTCTTTTTAGACCGCTTCTTTGGCATGCATTTTTTCACGGCCGACTTCGGCGGCAATGCCATGATCTATATCAACATGATCTGGATCTGGGGCCATCCCGAAGTTTATATTCTCATTCTGCCAGCCTTCGGCATTTATTCGGAAGTCGTTGCGACTTTCTCCAAAAAATATTTATTTGGTTACACCACCATGGTCTATGCAACGGCTGCGATTACGCTGCTTTCCTTCCTGGTCTGGTTACATCACTTTTTTACCATGGGCGCCGGCGGGAATGTAAACGCTGTTTTTGGCATCGCGACCATGATTATTTCAATTCCTACGGGCGTCAAAGTATTTAATTGGTTGTTCACAATGTATCGGGGACGCATTCGCTTTACAACACCCATGCTTTGGACAATGGGCTTTCTCACAACCTTTGTAGTCGGCGGCATGACCGGCGTGATGCTCGCGGTGCCTGCGATTGACTTCCAGGTGCACAATAGTTTGTTCTTGGTCGCCCATTTCCATAATGCAATTTTGGGCGGCGTGGTCTTCGGCTATTTGGCTGGATTCACCTATTGGTTTCCAAAGGCTTTTGGTTTTCGCTTGGACGAAAGACTAGGAAAATGCGCTTTCTGGTGCTGGATTGTGGGTTTCTATCTTGCTTTTGTGCCGCTCTACGCACTAGGTCTTATGGGTGTGACGCGCCGCATTACGCATTACGATGCCTCGACAGGGTGGCATCCCTATTTTGTTGTAGCCGCCTTTGGTGCTGTGATGATTGCTTGCGGGTTTTTATTTCAAGTCTTGCAGATTCTGGTGAGCGTTATCAATCGCGAGCAGTTAAAAGATGTCACAGGCGACCCTTGGGATGGCAGGACCTTAGAGTGGTCTCTTCCTTCGCCGCCGCCTTTCTATAACTTCGCCTTGACGCCTGCGGTTACGAGCATAGATGCCTTTTGGGCGGCGAAGCAAGAAAAGCAAGCTCCGCAAAAGCAGCCTTATGAAGATATTCATCTCCCTAACAACACTGGCATCGGTTTCATGATCGGTATTTTAGGGGGTGTTTGTGGTTTTGCCATGATTTGGCATATTACCTGGCTGAGTATCGTGAGTGTTCTTGGTATTTTCGCGGCCATGGTGGCCCGCAGTTTTGATCGGCACACGGATTATTATTTAAAAGCCGCTGAGGTCGAAAAAATAGAAAACAGCCGCAAAGCACTTCAACAAACCAGCTCATCTGAGGACCAATACTATGTCTTACCACAAGCCTCATAATACAGACAGCACAGCTATCTTCGGTTTTTGGATTTATATCCTGAGCGACTGCATTTTATTCTCCATCCTCTTTGCCGCTTTCGCCGTTCTGCGCGGCAATGTTTATGGCGGCCCTGAATTAAAAGAGCTAACGCATCTGCCTTTAATTTTAATTGAAACAATGGCCTTATTGCTGAGCAGCCTGACTTATGGCTTGAGCATCTTGGCTCTTTATAAAGGAAGGCTGAAACAAGTGCTAAGCTGGTTGGCCGCAACCTTTATTTTGGGCGCAAGCTTTGTCGGCATGGAATTAAATGAGTTTATCCAGTTGTATCGCGAAGGCCATAGCTGGGAAAGCAGCGCCAGTTTGTCATCCTTCTTTACTTTGGTGGGAACACATGGCTTGCACGTGGGCCTGGGCCTGCTTTGGATGCTGGTTCTCATGGTCCAGCTTGCCATCAATCGCCTAACACCGACCATGCGCAGGCGTCTCACTTATTTAGGCCTATTCTGGACCTTCTTGGATTTGGTTTGGATCTTCGTCTTCACCGTCGTCTACCTTATGGGAGCCACTTAATATGTCAGAACAACATGATGCCCAAAGCGAATACGGAGCTAGCCCTAAAACTCTATCGTCCTATTTAACTGGATTCATTTTATGCGTCCTACTGACGCTCTTGGCCTTCGCCTCAGTCCAGTGGAAATGGCTCAGCGGCGGCCCGCTTTTTGCCGCCCTGTCGTCTTTGGCCATCGCACAGTTAATAGTCCAGTCCCTCTGCTTCCTACGTCTAAACTCAAGCCCCGAAGGCCGCTGGAACCTCTTCCCCTTCCTATTCACCGCCCTCATTATCTCCATCCTAGTTGGCGGCTCCCTCTGGATCATGTACAACCTAAATTACAACATGTTATAAATTCAATAACGCGGTTGCTGTCCCGGGCTTGGCGTAATTGTGAGCGGCTGATGTAATATGCTGTAATAAATTTTGAAAAACGACTGCGCAACCCCCAGACGTGCGTCCGCTCCTCCCCGCCACGTCGCGCCAGCCAGCACCCTGCTGATATCATCATAATAAGAGTTAACCCCCAACAGCAATTCATTAGAAGACAATGAAGGTTTATGAAATTTAAAAATTGCGGAACTAGGATCAACTGCGCGCGGCGCCGCACGATTAACGTTAAGTAAATGATAAAGCGAACTCTTTAATATTTGTTGTATGCGGGGTGGAAGTTCAGATTCAATTGCATCTCCTATAATCTCAAAACAATAT
>CAYVBZ010000013.1:0-9136 GCA_964449835.1 uncultured Coxiellaceae bacterium
CCGTCTGCCACTTGATCATGGTATTCCTCCACTTTCGAGTCAGCCGTGATATAAGAATGACGAACACCCATGGCATCAAGAACACCAATAAACTCATCATGGTCCCGTTTAGACAAGGCATTTTTGGAGCTATATAGATCAACGACCGATCCCGTCAGCGCTAAATAAATGTTGCGCATGATCGAAATAATGCTCTTGCCTTCGCCGGTGCGGACTTGGTGCAATAAATTTTCGTCATTGTGCAAAGCCGCGTAGATCAAATCCAGCATCTGCGTGTGATTGGCCCATTTGCCGGTTTTTCGCAACAAAATTTCGCGCATGAAAGCAAGAATGCGCGCGGTGGCATAAGCCCTGTCTTCGGAGGAAGTTTCGTCTTTAGGCAGCAGGTCCAGGTCCATGAGCGCGGCTCTTTCGGACATCAGTCCATCCCGCAATTTTTTAGAAGAAAGCTCTTTTAGTTCCGACGCCTGACTGTAGCTGTTTAAATAAAACAAAAGGTCCAGCAACTCCTTTTGCTCTTTATCTGCGATATAACTCCCTTCCCCTTTGCGCTTCATGCCTTGCAGAACTCGCAAAAGATCAGTCTTGTCTTCGTTGTTAACGCTGTAATTCCGTTTTCCTGCCGCTTGTACGACTGCCTCGAAGTGATGAATCAAGTCCGTTGCCTTATTGAGATACTTAGGCGCAATGTCATTTAGAATGGCCAGGGAAAGTCCCGCATCTTCGGCATAATACTCTGCCAAGATCTGCAATTGGTCGCAGGACCAGTTTTGTAATTGATCGTTGACTTCTTGTAACAACTCCTCTTGCTTTTCTTTCGTCTCCTTTGGATCTAGCCCATGCATCAGAATAATGCGCAGATAGGCCTCTTTCGCAGGACCACTTTCTTTTTCTTTAGGTGGAAGCGGAAGCGCGTCATTTTGGACCACGCGATGAAGGTATTTGATTTGGGCTTTTTGCCACAGCCTTTGTAAGCGCAGCGTTTTCGCTACCTTGGGAATGCGGCCCCATTGTAGTGCTGCCGTTTCAATGGTCTGAGTTCTTTCCGGCTCTTTTCTTTTTTCTCCCAAATATAATATTCCTTCGCTGAGCATTTTCATCCACTGAGGATCGACGGGCGGCTTCTCCTCTTCAGAGAGCTCTTGAAGCAGCTGTTGTGCTTTATACGCATAATCACACTGGTCAGGATGCCTCAACACCAGTTTCATTAGGTCTGGCTTATACTGGTTCGACATAGGACTTTTGACAATGCGCTTAATTTGATTTTCTGCATCGTACAATGCCGAATTCGATTTTAATTGTTGCAAATCAGAATTGAGGAGATCCGATTTAGCTCCCAATTTCAGTTGTTGCTCGAAAAGTTCCTGCAAAAGATTAGTTGGATAATGTTGATGATCATAAACTGCATCGTCCAACAAAATTTCCAACCATTGAATCAATTGCGGAACGGAATAAACGCGCGTTTCTCCCTCTTTGCGTGCATAGGAAATCAGCATGCCCAATACTTGGCCGAGTTCATTATAATGCGGCTTATTGTCCAGATGGAGCAAAAGGTGCAGCAGGTCCTGAAGCTGCCTCTCCGGGTTATTTTCGGTATCAACCGCTAAAAGGTCTTTCTTAATTAAGATAGTTAATAACGATAGGTTTTGTTGATAAAACGTCGGCCTGATCTGTCCATCCAGTTCTTTTATCAAATCATTTTTCTCAGTCTCTTCAAGGCGGCGGAATGGGGTGTCCTGATACAAAATGGCACACCCCAGGCTCACCCACGTCGATATGTGTTTTTTTCGAACTTGCTCCGCGTCTTCAACGGATCTCGCTTCAGCGAGACTTCCAAAAGCCAGCCCCAGCGCTTTTTTATTTGGGAAGGTATTCGGTTTAGAAAAATCAATTGATCGGAGTTGCCGCTGTAGAATATCTATTTGTTCCTCGAGTTTTACACTCAAATTATTTTTATTAGGAATAGGAGCGGGTAAGACCTCCTTCTCCCAGAAATCATCTTTGTCAAAGTCCTCTTCTTCATAGATCCAAGGGCAAGTCATGAGGGCGGGATGGTCTAAACCATTTTGCTTCGCGAACGCTAACAAACCGGACAATTTTTCCTCACGATCAACGCCTTCAAAACACTGCAAAGCACGGCCACAAGCATTAATCAAATCCAAGCTCCAGTTTTCTTCTTGGATACCTTGCTCATCGAAGACCGCCGCCAACGTTGGCAGATCAGAAAAATGCAAATGCAAGCTGCGAGCAAGCAGGTTGCTGTCCAAATAAAGTTGCCCGCTCAACCAAGCAGACAACTTTTGGGTCGTTTCTTCCTCGTTTTCGAAAACATCTTTCACTTCTTTTTCTTCAAGAAAATCCAGTTGGTCCACGCCCAGCGCCATGCTGGCCATGAGCAAACGCAGCTTCACCTTATCTTTAGGCACATTATTCAAGAGCGTCTCTAAAACGTTTAACTCCTTAGCGCTCATCCGCATGCGCTGTGCGCCAAAACGCAGGCTATGTGTGAGCGGATCGACTAGTTCAATTTCGGCCGGCCAGTCGACACTGTAAGTAGGCTCTTTGGCCTCAGCAGTTGTATGCAACTCCTTCAACTGCAAACTCTCTTGCCAATAGGGGAATTTTTCATAACGGACAGCGTAGTAAATCCCGTTTTGCCGCCAATCAATCTGGGATAAATTATCTAAAATAGTTTGCTGGTTCTCGTGGCTATCCAATTGTTTTTCAGCTTGTTTTAGGACATGCAGCAGACGGTCCAGGAAAACCTGGCCATTAAAATCCGGTGACTGTGAAAGAAATTTCTCCAAAATGTCCTGCTGCAAGTTTAGATAACGATCGTCCAGGAATTTTATAAATCGCGCGAAAGCATGCCAAAGATGCGCGTAGCGCATGGGCCCTACGGCTTTCCCGTGTGCATCCACCAAAGTCCACCACAAATCGGGGTAATGGAGGTTGTCTTTGAGTGTCGCGATGCTGAGTGCAACCGCGTCAACTTCCGCCTGGTCAAGGCAATCGGACCAGTTTTGAAGGAGGTCGAGAAGGCGATTTTTCCAAATAGCAAAGGCTTTTGGGCCGAACACCGTTTGAATTTTGCCGGCCATCTCCAGCCAGCTGCTCACAGCAGATGTTTTTGCTTCTTCTGCTTCGTAGTGGTTGAATAATTGTCCAAAAGCTTTCAAATTATCTTCTGTTAAACAGCTTTTCTCATTTACATCAAAGAGCGCATTTTGCAAATCCTCTGTTGCACCTTTCTCTTTCGCGTATTTTTTGAGGGCCAAGAGACAGTCTTCCTTGTTTCCGGGCTCTTGTAGTTCATTGCTCACATCATAATGCTGCATGGAAACGGAAGCATCCGCTTGGGAAGCTGGTTCTTTTCCGCTCAAAGCCTTCATGGTCCCTTGCGCATTAGTCAGTCGCTTTTTGTCCTGGTCCTCCAGTGCCATAAAACGCCACAATGTTTGCTGCGCTTTTGTATCTTGGCTTAAAAGAGCGAACTGACGATAGTCGCCTCTGAATTCGACAGCCGCCCGCGGCGGTTGCGGCGTCACCGTAAAAGGATTGCGCTTTTCCAAGTCTTTCCTGGCGCGCGCGCGCAAATCGGCCTTTTTGCGCTTTTGATTGAAGCACAAAATTAATCCCCGCGAGTTTCTGGAGTAAGCCAGGAAAAATCCTGGCGGCAAATTATCCTTGGACAGCCCCATGCGATGCTGCGCGGCACTCTGCATCAATTCCTGCACGGCTTCCGGCTCCATTTTCTCAATGATCTGTTCCGCATTGATCTCACTTCCGACCCAGAGCGAAAAAAGCTGGGCAAAATTTTCCTCTTGCCAACCAGAATATTTTTTTACAACTTCCGGCACGCTCGCCCATTCGGCTTGGAGAGCCTCTTTGCTGTCAATGTTCGAACGGGTAATGAGTCGGTCCTCATTACCTTCGTAACGCGTAACTTCTTGTTCCTGTTCTTGTTCCACTTGTTGCTGCTGCTCTTCTTCAAGCTCGATCTCTTGCTGAAGCTCTTCTTGCAACTGCTGTTGCATCTGAATACCAGGCGTTTGTCTCGCAAGCGGATAAGAAACATCGTCCCCGTCCCAGGACTGAGGCTGCTGCGCCAAGGGATTCGTCAATTCCACTTCGGCGAGTAAGATGGTTTCGCAGTCAGGCAAATTGCGGAGATTTTCTTCTAACGTCGTTTGTCGCCGCTGCCGTTGATTATCAAGCACCTTGTTCTGCAAGCGATGATAGCGCGCCTTTAAGGCACACAAGTCCCGTTCTTGCGGCGCTGCTCGGTCCCATGCTGGAAGTTGAATGACGATCTGTAAATCATCGCTCTCAGCCATCGCCTCAAGGAGGTCCAGAAGGGTGTCGCTTTTTGGATCCAAAGCGAGATTGTGAAGAATCAATTCGCCATTTTCTTCCGCGATGCGTTTTTTGCGGTCATCAAGATCAGTAATGAGTTGAATCAAAGCAGCCACAATATCACCATCGCTATATTGAGGTAAAATCAGCGATAACGAACTGAACAGCGGATAACAACCCTTCCTCTGAGAATCAAAAGAATTAATACATTGCGCAAGAGCATTAATATAATTGTGCGGCTTATCCAACAAGCCGCCAGACAAGTCAAACATGGCCGGCAAACACGGCGCGGCGCCCTCATCCGCCTTGTCCCAAGTCGTAGCAAAAGAATTTAAAAATTCGAATAGACAATCAAGCCCTTCCGTGCCCATTTCGGCAATTTGCAAAAAAGACCATACCGTCGACTCTGTCTCATCTTTCTTCAAAAGATGGCTGCAGGTTTTTTCTCTCCAGGTCGCTTTAAAAGGTAACGCACTTTCAACAAAATCTAAATCAAGCGCAGCGCCGTTCTCTTGAAAGAACTTGAAAATTTCGTCGCCTGTCAACGACCACAAGAGTTTACGGTCCTGATCTTCAAGAGACCCGCCGTTATCCGCCAGAATGCTCTTGAGGAAGCGATTGCGCGCGGCGCAATGCAGTGCTTTATCATAATGATCCGGATTTGGGTTTTCATCCAGAGGCAACAAAATCGTCTGAAGATCAATATTACGGTCAAATAAGCGATTGGTTACAGCCCAGCTTATTTGACTTCTTGGTTCTTTTATTGCCGGATAAGAAAGACGTGACAGCTTGTGATGGTAAGCAAGCACTAAGGCTTCCTTCAGGCGCATATCCGAAATAATATCGCGGTTTATAGCCTCTCCTTTGACAACTAATGTATCGCTATCACTTGGCTCCTTTTCTTCTTCAATTTTAAGCTGTAGTTCGCCACTATCGAAAGCCTGTAGAATTGATTTGACCTGCACGTCTTCAAGGTCTTTAGGTTCGACGACCAAATTTGTGGGATATTTCTTTACCCGTAGTATAGGATACATTGTTGAAAAAGACGTTTCAGACAAGGGTTCGCGATAGGTAAAGGCTTCTCTCACTTCCTCTTTTTGAGTAAGGTCGCAGTCTACGCTATCCTCAATAAGCTCCTGCAATAATAAGGACAAAGGAACAATGCTACGATAGGCGTCCAAATCCGTGCTTTTATCAGAGGCGAGCCAAGGCAAAACACGACCCAACAATACCGCATGCCACTGCGCTTCATCGTCTAACGCGAGCTCATTTAAATGGCTGTTATTGGAAAAATCGACCTCTTGCGTTTCTAGACCCTTAGGAAAATAGGAAGCCAGGTCGTCGAGGTCGAGGTCGAGGCCAAGGTGTGAAGGTGGAAGATAAGCGAACCAGCCCTTTTCCATTTTCTGCACGGCGATCCAGAACGGTGCCTCCTCGCTCGCGACATTTAGTAAAACAATGTCCAATTGTTCCCATTGAGGGTCTTTTAAGTTTTTTAAATCATATAAATTCAGTGGAGCCATTGTCGTACAACTAATACCGCCGCTCACGTGGCTGCGCATTTCAAGGGGATGACGCTTATATAAAATTCGCAGCAAGTCAAGGCGGCTGGGCGCTTGGTTCACAGAGTAGGTTTTCTTCAGGAAGCTTGGATATTCGAGCCGTTTAGAATTGACATAGAACATCTCTACATTGAAAAGAGGATACCCCGCAACGAAGTTGTCCAACCACGCTTGATCAATCGCATCCCATTCCATATCCTTATCCTCGAATACCTGGCTATTCGGTCCATCGATCGGATCGGACTTCAAATTCTGCATTAAACCGTATTTCAAAACCACATATAGAAATGTGTTGACTATACTGTTGGAATTCTCGCCACTTCCCAAATTGTGGAAGTTGAGCCACGGATGCCTGTCTAATAATTTTTCTATGATTTCTTCCGGCTTAAATTTGTCAAGCGGCTGATCAAATCTATTGAAGAGTTTATCTTTCCAAAGAGAATTAAATTCTTTTTGGTATTTATCTTTTATATTTCTTGTTATTTCACTCAGTTCATACTCTTTTATATTTTCTTTATCAGGTTTAGCAGGTTTAGCAGGCTTTTTCCTATTGAAAAGTTTGCGAAAAATTTTCAGCTCTTTGCTGTTGTCATATCCTGCTTTTTCTTGGTTATACTTTTTAAGTTCGAGTTCATACGACGATAAATCTTTCTCAAATTGTTTTTGCTTAGCATCATTCTCTTTATCGTAATTCGCTTGAAGTACTTCGGTTTCTTGATTTATTTCCTCTTTTATCTGCTGCTCTTTATAAATAAACCATTCATTATTTAAATCAGACCGGAGTTCGCGCAAAACAGCTGTTTTGACTCCACAGATTAAATCACTAAAATCTTGAGGGACAGGATCTGTTCTCCACATGTTGATACGCATTTCTAAAACTCCTCGTCTTGTATTTTTATAACAACCACAATTATTACTTTAATGTATTTGTATTATTTTAATGCATCTAGCTTAACAAAAACTTAACTTTCCGCTTGCTTGGCAACCCTGGCGTAATTCACTGATTTTACTCGTGTCCGAGCCCGCGTGCGTGCCCATTTTGTCTTAGAGCAACCCATTACCTATGATCTTTAGCCATTTTAGTCAGCATTGAACGACATAATAAATAGGCTAATTAATATTACATTTTAATGTATCTCGCCGCTTTTTTCTGGCCAATTCGTTTTATGAATTGAACCTCCACTAGCTCATTGATTCTGCGTAATGCAGTTGATCGGGAAACTGATAGATGGCGAATGACGTCGCCGATAGTAATTTCAGGTTTGATTGTGAGTAGATTTTTTAATTTATTAATGTCGGTTTCGTCAATATCGGACTTCTGTTGATGAAGGCGTGGCAGGATACATTTAATATAATTCTCCCCTTCAATGACCGTTGGGCTTTTTAGCCTCATTTTTTCATAACTTGTGAAGATTTCAATAAAGCCTGAACCTAACTTTTCAATGTACCCTGCCTCACGCATAATTTTGCAGATGATCGGGTTTCTTAAATAGCTTATTCCTTTTGTTAGATTGCTAGTGTCCAAGGGCCCTGGAAATTGGCCTGGGCTAAAAAATTCAATGCGGTCGTTATACAATGCAATTTTACTGGGTGCTTTGATGTGATAGTTTCGATGGACTATCATATTTAATAATGCTTCTCGAATAGCAATGGTTGGAAGTTCGAAGTTTTCGACTCTTTTAGCGGTTTTTATAACAAAGGAGCGTTGAAGGCGTTCAGTAATAAAATTGAGGGCTTGATTAAATTGTGAAAAGAGTGTGCCATTGCAATCTACAGTTGCAATGACTTCCCTTCCGGCAGTTCCTTTAAAATGGCTGCAAATAATCATTGCTTCAGTAAGGAAAGATTGAGGGTTGCGGCCAAATAATAAAATACCGGTTACCGATGGGTATGTTTTCGAGTGCTCATATGTAATAAGATTATAGGCTTTTAAAGTTTCCTCAGTGGGTATTGCTCTGCCATGATTAATGCGCTCATTTAGGAAAATTTTAATTTTCTCATTATCCAGGTCGTTTTTAGTGGCGTGATATACAGGCAAGCATTCAAAGTCAACTCCTCTTGCTTGCCACTCTAATTCCTGAATAATTTCTGGCGTCGCTTTTGCCGTAGTTCTTCCTAGACGGATATAGGTGCCACGCGTTGGTCCTTCGGAGCGACTATGATAAGGCTTGCTCATTCCTTCTGAAACTTCAATGACAATAATGCGCTTGTTCTCTAAAATCTGAGTAGAGATGCGCGGAATAATAGGTGGTGAACAGGCATCATAGATGGAGCGCTCAATAGATTCCATAGCAAGTTCAATGTCCTGATTAGCTAACCCTAACACGGTGCCATCATCAGCAATACCAATAATTAATTGTCCTCCGCTTTGGTTACAAAAGCCGATGACGGTTTTAATGATTTGGTTGTTGTTAGGAAGCTCGCGCTTAAATTCTAAATTGATTGATTCTGAAAGGGGATATTTCATTATATGCGTCACCTTGATAATGTGCTTCACCATATGCTTCATAATACCGCAATGAATCAAATGAATCAATTAATTACATATATTTTATTTATTTGATTCATATGATTCAGGCTATTTATTGAAGCAAAAAAGTGACTCAATACTTGTCTCTCTCACGGCGGTAACACGGGTTCGAGTTCCGTATGGAGTGTTAGATTAATCAATGGATTACAAAATAAAAAGTCAAAAAAGATTTATAGTGAGAATATTTTTTGTATTTCTTTTTCAATATCGCTGGTCATTTTTTGGCGCTTTGTAGAATTTAAAAATCCGGATTTAGATTGTGTCAGAAATTTTTTAGCAAGAATAATAATAAGCCCTATTCCTGTTAAAGCAAAAACAATGTGAGCAATAATATCCTGTGCTTTCCGATCTTCTCCCATTGATTTTTTGCCATTATTAATAACTCTGCTTATATCTTTGCTAGCAGTAGGTTTATCTTTATTCCCTAGAATAAAGCGATTAACTTCCTTATGTATTTTATTCGCTAGTCGAATAGCTTTCTCTCCTTTCACTAAATCGCCTTGTTTTTTTAAGCCTATTCCATATGTTCTTAACTTACTAATTTTTTCGAATAAATTAACACCAAGTAAAAGATCTACTTGATCGGTATTGCCGGCGATAGTATAGATACGGACAGCTGCGTCCTGATTCGCGCCCTGTTCTAGGAGGGCCTTGACTTGATCGGTATGGCCGCCGATAGCATAGCCAC
>CAYVBZ010000013.1:9236-37510 GCA_964449835.1 uncultured Coxiellaceae bacterium
GACTTGATCGGTATGGCCGCCGATAGCATAGCCACAGACAGCTGCGTCTTGCTTATCGCCCTGTTTTAGGTGGGCCTCGACTTGATCGGTATGGCCGCCGATAGCATAGCCATAGAGAGCATCGTCTCGATCAGCGCCATACACTATGAGGAATTTAACCGCTTTTTGATTATTTTCAATAGCTAATTGGCAAATGGGTGAAATAACAATGCTTTCTATTTTGTATCCTTCTATTTGGACTTCTTTAAGAACATCGATAGAGGAACCATCTCTAATAGCTTCCCTTAGAGCTTCCCTTAGAGCGGGGCCATTTCTATTTTTTGCTGCGTCATAAATTTCTTGATAATGCGAAGGCATATTTTTTCGAGTCTCGTTTTGTTCAAATTATTATAATAGCTAAATATTAAGGATAAATTAACAAAAATCGATCATTGCCTGGATGGCTCGTCTGGCAATTTGAGAATTTTTATCACTGAACATGTTTTCGGATGGGCTTCAATAAAAGCAGGCTCCCTTTTGTATGGTATCAGTTATGCGGTTATTTGGCTGTTGGTGCTAAGGTATCTGTACCGGAGAAATATTGTTCTTAAACTATGATTCCTACCCTTGATCTTAGAATTCGCCAAGGGTAGGGATAGGGTAGGGATGAAGTTTTTAACCTTGAATGCCAAACCAGCCGCCTGTATCGCCGCCAGCCCAACAGCTGCGGTCATTGCAGGTTGCAATCTTCGTGTTACACAAGTCTTTAAAGCTTTGCTCAGTACTGATATCAGAATATTCGAAGCCAGTCGGCTTGCAAATTCTGTTTTGGTAAGCACCATTAACGCGTATTTGACCATTTACATAAATATGATCACTAACACCATAGACGCTATTGTTTGCAATATGCGAGTAGCAAGCGATGTAGCAACCAGGATTAGCTAGGTATTCGTTATTTGTCGGCAAAATGCGCGGCTCAAAGCCTTTGGCCGGATGATTAATGACGATGTTATCTTTGACGTAAACGGTGAAATTTTCTGGCAATAAGTACTCTGGCTGTTCATAGGCTTTTGTTGCAAGTGAATAAGACAAAGCGAAGGAAAGCGCTAAGCTAGAGATTAATAGTTTTTGTAACATTCCTTTTTCTCCTCTCATAATGATGAACCAAAAGATAATCGCAGGTAAGATACCATAATGATAGAATTTTAGATAAATAAAATGATTTTTTTATCTACCCTCTTGACAGCAATTAAAAAACATTTATCATTGAGAAAAGTAATGCTAGCATAGTCAGTAACTTCTCTTCAATCAAGCCCCCTCTCTTTAATCAAATCTATTGGTAGTGAAATTTATATCTCATTCGGGGAATAAGCCCCAGGCCAGTTTTAAAAATATTTTTTTCGGGATTTATATGGATATTATTAGTTTTGATATCAATATCCCTGCTTATGATAGGGAAAATAATGGCTTAGCCGTGAGGCTCACGGTGAAGGTCAGGTCAGGCTGTTTTAACCAAACTGTCGCAAAAGGGCGAGTCGCAGAAGCTTTGAAAAAAAATTATAAGCGTTGTATTGAAATAATGACATCGTTGAAAAAATCATGGGGCTGTTTGGAAAAGGTCAGTTACATTTTAGAGTGCGAAAGAAATGAAGTGATAGTGAGAGATGCTAAAAGTTCAAGTATGGCTATCTGCATTGTTTTAATTAATATATCGAGAACGCTAAATCTCAAATCATCAATTATGAGTTTGTCAGGCACAGGAATTTTAAGGGCCGACGGCTCATTTAATCATTCAAGTCTAGAAGAAAAAAAATATATTGCTGCAAAGAAAAGCATTCCTAATTTAAAAAAATTTATTACGCCTACAGACTGTAAAAACCTTTTCGAGCTCGAAGATTTAATAGATAAACTTTGTCAATAAGGAGGAAAAAATGAAAGTAAATAGCAAAAAATGGTTAACGGCGTTATTGCTGATGGGGGGTGTTGCATCTGCAAATGCCGATATTTGTACTATTGTTCCGGGGAATGTTGTCTGCGGCCCGGGAACTGTGAACAGCTTGAATGGCAATGGAATGGTGACTGTCAATGGAACAACGGTATTGGGCGCCACACATGTCAATGGCTTATTAAACGCGGAAGATGCCAATTTTTCTTATCTCAATATTAATGGAAGCGCCAAGTTAGTTCAATGTACGGTGAATGATCAGGCCAGTATCAAAGGACACTTGTCATCTTCCTCATCGAAATTTGAAAAATCACTAGAAGTTTTTTCATCTGAGACAAGGTTTATTAACAGTAAAATAGGCCAGAATTTGCGCGTGGGGCATACCGAATCCCGTAAGCAAGTAGTTTTCCTGGACAATTTTTCAGAGGTAACTGGGGACGTCATTTTTGATGATGGTGAAGGAGAAGTTATTCTCAGGGGCCAATCAAAAATTGGAGGCAAAGTCATTGGTGGAAATACAACTTTTAAATAACATGAGGACTTTAAAATGAATAAACAAAGTGATTCAACAAGTTTAGTTGAAATATTTTTTGGTATATACAGCGATGGTAAGGAGGGAGGAAGTGATGGCAAAGAAGGTAGTAAAGACGGCGGACGTGATAGCTTCTTCGTACTTCCTGCATCCCACCATGGCGTAAATCAAATTGATTATCAATTCTAGTTACACAAAAAAACAAAAAATAGTAATTGTCTCGCACTCAAAAGGCGAGACAATTACGAGGTTTTTAATAAATAATAAAAAAAAATTTAAAGGAAATATTTCAGTTTTAACCTTGCAAGACCTTGTGTTCCATTGCGAGATTTTTGACGAAGTCAACGATATTGATACGCGTATTAACTGGCAAGCTGAAGGAGGTATGCAAATATCAAATAAGGATTATTTTCTTTTAAATCGAGTCCTATATGTTCCAGATAATCTTTTTAACGATTTTGCTGAAGAGGACCGGTCTTATGCTAAACGTGAGATTGAGGCATATTTGGGGTTTTCTTTTAATGCATTTAAGGGTATTGGGAATAAGTCGGCTACCGGCGCCTGTGTGGATAGTTTGTCGCTGCCCCGGCAATGGAATAAAATATCAAACCGGCTAAAAATAAAAGTTCCCCATTATTATTGGGGGCCTGCGCAACGCCTCAGTATACCTAAAAACGCTAATTTAGTTTATTCAGACATCCACAATTATTTAACTTGGACAGTAAATCAAAATCTAAACAATCAAAAGCATATATTTTGTTTTGAAAAACCGCTAGGTAGTCCAGTTTTCATTTTATCAATCGGAAATAAGCAACTGCTTACCTCCGATATTAGGGTATGCAAAGAGCAAGAGGCCGTGCTTAAAGCATTAGCGAAAAGCATAAATAAATATTTTAACCATTTTATTTCAGAAATATTGGTTTTTGTGAATGGTTCAGAGCTTGTTTTTGGCTGTATTAACCCGGAAGTGATTAGATCAAATAAAAATGAAAATCTTGATAATTTTATTTATTCACATTTAGTAAGCGAGTTTTTTCAATGGGTCAATTAGGGACATTTATTAGAAAGAAATTTCGCCCTGAGGTTTCTGGAGGGAAATTAGACAGTGGGCACAAAACGCTTTTTTATTTAGAGCATGATGTCGATGTTGTTGAGCCCACCTTAAGCGTTAAAGCTATTTGTTTCGGCCCTAAAAGTGATAATGTGCTGATCAATTTGGAGCATGCAATTCGTCGTGAGGACCAGGTTTATATTTTTTATTATGAAGATATTCACGTTAAATGGTCTTATGTGAATGACAATGACGGTAGTTATTTCTTATATAAAAAAAATCATGAAGAACAGTATAAAATTAAATCTGCAAACCTGTATATCAGGGGTGTTTCCATTGAGCCCAATGATTCTTATTGGCCTATTTTAGGAGACTTTTTTAATTTTGTTGGTTTATGGGCTGGATTTGTTCTTTGCTCACCTGAAAAGCAAATGACAAATGAGTCGAAGCTATTTCAGTTAAATAATAGCCTAAGGACCGCTGCTCAAACGCGGAGCCAGATTTCGTTAGGAAAAAGCTACGTTGTGAAAGGAAGAAGAAGTTATAATTTATTAAATCATGACAAATCATTTATTGTTAAATCTCTCTCTGGTGTTCGGTCTATCGTTGTTGATGAATGCGATTACAAAGCATGGGACCTTAATGATATAAGCAATGTTCCAGTTTTATTTCAAGAAAAAGTAGTTGGAAACGATGTCAGGGCCCATGTGGTCGACACTCACATTTTTGCAAAAAAATCAAATGCGAAACTTAAAATTGATTATCGCTATGATCAAAATTTTTTCAAGCTGACAGATCTTAAAAATATAAGCCCTGTACTGAAAAATTTCTGCCTCGCAGTAGCTAAAGAAGAAGACAATGAATTACTAGGCATCGATTTTATTCAAACAGAAAGCGGATATGTTGTCTTAGAAGCAAATCCCTCTCCAGGGTGGTCGGCATATCATCCTTATAATGGCATTGACGAGGAGCCATTAATCATGGATTTGTTAAGGGTCTTAAAAAATGACCAATTTCTTTAATATCAGAAAACTGAAATGGATTTTATCCCTTATTGTTCTCGTGAAACATGCACTCTGGGCGTTGTTCTTTTTTTTGCAAGGCAGGGCCATTGAAATTGCGGTTGAAAAAAACAGCATCCTAAAAAGCCTGATTATTTCACTGCTTGGATATATAATGGTTAAAGTGCTATTGATGCTGGCCGATATTTATGTAAAATATATATCTGAATATTATAAAAATATAGAGCTTCAGCGGCAGTGGAAAAATTTCTTACCCAGAAGTATTTACAAGGACAATCAAGAAAATAAAAATAATATTAATGTTCTATTTTTTGATTATTTTCCTAAGTTATTCGACCTTGATCTTGAAATTCTAATCAATAACCTGTCCATTTTTTTTGTTTTATCCTTGACTGTTATTGTTTTTATGTATACTGGACTGTCAATTGGAGTTGCAGCTTTATTAATTGTTTTTTTACTTAACTACTATAGCAAAAACATTTGGGTAAAAAAAATAGATGATGCCCGAAAGGAAACAGATAATGAAAAAATAAAAATACTAAACTGGGTGAGTCAATATTTATTGTCATTTAGAGAGATTTCTAAGAATTGGCATGATTTATCGCGATCTTCTTGGCATACTGACATGTATCGGCAATATTTTTTCGCAGCAAAAAATCTTAATTTATTTTACTTATATCGTGATTTATTGGCACAGGCCTTGGTTGAGTTTCCCTATTTATTGTATACAGCGCTAATGATTGTTGGCGTGTATTATAATCATTTGTCCTTGTCTCGCCTTTTTGTCTGGATTGGGTCCAGCCATTTTATGATAAATTCTTCGAATGCTTATTTGGAAAACAAAGTCAAAAAAAAGCAGTTTACGGCTTTGAGTGGGCAAATCAGAAACATTTTGAGTTTATTTAAAGAACTTAAACCAAAGCTGTCCGTCCAACCCACTAAAGATGAAAATTTAATGTCAGAAGTGACGATGAGAGATGGCGTAAATAATCAATTATCACTAGCGCCAGGTTTGTATCATATCGAAGGTCAAAATGCTTCAGGAAAATCAACCTTAATTAATATTTTTTTAGGCTTCGAGCGCCGAGACTACGATTTTAAAAACAGTAATCTAAAACAACTTGTTGCTACAACAACGGCCAAAAAAACGCGCGTCATTGAAAGAGAAGTTGTAGTTTTTGATTGTTTTAATGAATTTAACAATCAAGTCTGCGGCCCCGGCGCAACGAAAGAGAATTGGCGTTCTAAGATAAACCAGGCAACCCATGAACTGCTCCCCCCTGATTTGGCTGCCGAATGGATGAAGATTTTTATGTCCCTTGAGCAGGCGTTTTTCTGTCGAAAGGAAAAGGGCTTATCTTCAGGCGAGAAAATTCTACTGTCAATGATGCGATTTTTTTATTCATGGAATAATGAAGTTAACTTGTTGATCATTGACGAATGCGATGCCTTTTTTGATTCTGAAAAAAGAAAACTATTTTTTCAGTCTATTCAAATAATCGCTAATCATTTGGCAGTATTTATTACTAGCCATGGTCCTTTATTTAAAAATGCAGAAAATAACTTACAAAAGTGGACGGATTGCATCAATCTTTGACATTTTATTGAGTTGTAAAGCGACTTTTTAGCAGTATTATTTTAATCACATTTATGGTGCAATGAGGGTCTTTGGGGAAGCTTCTCACGGCGGTAACACGGGTTTGAGTCCGATTTTTTTAAAAAACTTTAAAATGGAGAATATATGCTAAATAACACCCAAGTTAGACGTATTATCACTGAAAATAATGCGGATGGTTTATCCTATGTCCGTGAAGATAATTTTGCTGATAATATTTCACACCCGCTTCCTGGAAACCAGGACCTCGCATTGATTAATCTTTGGGGAGTAAAAGCGGTCCCAACGGCTATTTCAGAGCTAGGCACTTTTGGCCAAACGGCTGTTCCTTTGGCCCCTGGTGCGAATGGGATTACTTTTCGCTATGTTGATTTCCCTCCCGATGTGGATTTATTGGGCTTTTTAGATCAAGCGAATATCAAGAAAGCCTGGGATGAACTCAAAACGAAGCAGAATGAGTCGAAGACTGAGAAAGCCCCTCATCCCTTCATGCATAAAACAAAAACGGTTGATTTTGGAATTGTTCTTTCCGGTGAAATTTATTTAGTCCTGGATAAAGAAGAGCGCTTGATGAAGGCCGGAGACGTTGCTATTCAACGGGGCACGAACCATGCTTGGAGTAATCGTTCTTCGGCGCTTTGTAGAATGGCTTTTATCTTAATTGATGCACAATAATAAAAGAAGGACCATTATGAATGGTCCTTTGCGTTTAAGTTGCGGTCAAGTGTTCCCGAAATGATTTCGCAATTCTAAATTCGTTTCTAAAACATTCACAATGGGCCCGCCAGCCAGCCCAGCAAAGGCTGAGGTGGTATGGTTTTTTAGGACCTGCGAAATTTCCTTGCGGATTTCATCTGGGTTTCGCTTTAAATTTTTGGCCCATTCCGCAGCCACGCGCTCTAATTGATATTGAGCATTTTCCAGAGAAATATGGGGGTCAAGGCCTGAGGCGGAGGTGGTGACTAAATCGGCGGGCAGCGCTTGCAAAAGGACGCCAGGATGGTCTTGTAACCATAGGTCAAAGAAGACTGCTTGAATGTCGCTGCCTGTCGCGGCTGGCTCCATCACAGACAGCGTTTGTCTCTTGGCCTTCGCAGCCGAAGGAAATTTGCCCGGATTTTCTTTTGAAAAACTTTGAAAAAATACGACCGCTAAATCGCCGGCTTTAGGATTTGGGCAGTTGGGGTTCTCCTTCATAAATTGATTCACGATCACAGGATGAGATTTTGACCAAGCAGTGACATAGGCCGCATGACTTGGATCTGCATCGACCCAGGCTTTCGCTAAGGTCTTGTGCAGGCTTGCCCACTGCGCTACCAGTCCTTTTTGCCCTTGAAACTGATCTTGTTGGAACCATTTTTCAATATCCGGTCCCACGGGTTTTCCATCTTGATATTTGACGAGAGGCCCAAGCATTCTGGCGACGCGGTCTCGCAAAGCAGGGTTTGATGCGGCCAGCGCCGAGGAGGCAGAAGCGGAGGCATCATAGGCTGCGGCGGAAGGACGTGGCTGGAAATAGTCAGCTTGAGTAAAAGGCTGCGCAATGAGCTTTGATCCAAGGGCCTTTTGGTCTTTATCGTAAATAAGGCTGCCATTGGCTTGGAAGGAAAAAAAGATTTGGCCGATCAACCATAAGACAAAGGGATAAAACAAACAGGTGACGATGAGCAGCATAAAAAGTAAAAAAATACTTTTAGAAAGGGTCTTTGCAAACATAGTCAAACTCCAAAATCAGGGATCGATCAATTAACTAAATTTAAGGCCGCCATAATCATGTCAATGAGCTTTATTCCCAAAAAAGGAATAATGACACCACCAAGTCCCCAAATTAATAAATTTCGTCGCAGCAAGGCATCTGCTCCCAAAGGACGATAGTTGATGCCAATCAGGGCGACTGGAATTAATGCAGGTATAATTAAGGCGTTAAAAATGACCGCGGACAAAATCGCCGAGGTTGGTGAATGCAAGTGCATGATGTCGATGGCTGCGAGCCAAGGTAAGCTGCCTGCAAAAAGAGCGGGGATAATTGCAAAATATTTAGCCATGTCATTTGCGATTGAAAAGGTAGTTAAAGCGCCGCGGGTAATTAAAAGCTGCTTCCCGATTTCAACCACTTCAATTAGTTTTGTGGGATCGCTGTCGAGATCGACCATGTTGGCGGCTTCTTTAGCGGACTCTGTTCCCGCATTCATGGCCATGGCAAGATCTGCTTGTGCGAGAGCAGGCGCATCATTGGTTCCATCCCCCATCATGGCCACCAACTTTCCTTCAGCTTGTTGTTTTCGAATATATTCCAATTTCAGGGCTGGTGTCGCTTCTGCGATATAATCATCGACGCCCGCTTTTGCAGCTATGGCCTGGGCGGTCCTGGCATTGTCGCCGGTAATCATAATGGTGCGTAGTCCCATGCTGCGCAGACGAATAAAACGCTCTTGTATATGGGGTTTGAGAATGTCCTCCAACACAATGACGCCAATAATTTTATTTTCAAGCATGACAGCCAAAGGCGTCGACCCCCGAATGGCAACATTGTCGATGATGCGCGTTAATTCCTCTGGAATTTTTCCCTGTTTTGCTAAGACATATTTTATGATGGCATCAGGGGCGCCTTTCCTAATTTCATTTCCATCTGCATAATTAATGCCGCTCATTCGTGTCTGCGCGGAAAAGGGGATAAATTTAGCGTCGACCGGCATCACAATGGGGTTTTCATATTGGTTTTCATAAAGTTTTAAAATACTTTTCCCTTCCGGCGTATTGTCTGAAACGGAAGCTTCGGCAGCTGTTTTGCCGACCAGTTCCATGGAATGTCCATCAAGGGGAATAAATTGAGTCGCGCTGCGGTTCCCCATGGTAATGGTCCCAGTTTTATCTAGAAGAATAATGTCCACGTCCCCCGCTAACTCAACCGCTTTGCCGCTATTGGCTAAAATATTGGCTTGGAGGGCCCTGTCCATTCCCGCAATGCCAATGGCCGCCAAGAGAGCGCCAATCGTTGTTGGAATGAGGCAGACCAGTAAGGCGATGAGCGTTGGAACATCAGTCCCCAAGTTTTTTAAGGGAGTGCTGAGTCCAAGAGAGTTTGTGATGTATTGTTCAACATTGTATGAAATCGGCCAGAGTGGGACCACGACAATTAAAAAGATCAAGGTGAAGGCGGATAAAACTAAAGTTACAGCGATTTCATTGGGGCTGCGTTGCCGGATCGCGCCTTCAACGAGTGCAATCATGCGGTCCAGAAAGGAGTCTCCTTTACTGCCGGTAATCTGAACGACAATGCGATCAGACAAGACAATGGTGCCGCCTGTTACGCCAGAGCGGTCTCCGCCGGACTCACGGATGACCGGCGCAGATTCACCCGTAATCGCGGATTCATCGACGGAGGCAATGCCATCGATGATTTCGCCGTCGCCGGGAATAATTTGTCCTGCCTGCACGACAACAAGGTCGCCGCGTTTTAAAACAGCGGAAGAAACTTCTTCAATGGATTTATTAGATTTTAGGCGATAGGCCAGCGTATCCGTTCTGGTTTTGCGCAAAGACTCTGCTTGCGCCTTGCCGCGAGCTTCTGCGAGTGCAGTCGCGAAATTGGCGAATAAAACAGTGAGAAACAGCCAAAAATCTAAGGCGATAAAATAGCTGAAAGAGACTGGCGAGCTTTTCTCGCCCCAATACATCTGCAAAATGTAAAGAAAAATTAAAATCGTGCCGACTTCAACGACAAACATCACCGGATTTTTCCATTGCAAATCGGGACGCAACATCACAAAGGCTTGTTTCAAGGCAGCGAACGAGGTTTCTTTTTCAAATAAGGCCCTGCGTTTTAAACGGCGGCTAAACTGCGGTGTGGCAAAAGCTTCCGGCATATTTCTTTGATCCATGCTCATTTCCTTCTGAATTATCCACCAAAGGGAATTGGTCCCAAATGTTCAGCCAGCGGCCCCAGCATGGCAACAGGCAAAAATAAAAGCGCGCCGACGACGATAATCGTTCCTAATAGGAGAATGCCGAAAGTGATCGTATCGACTCGTAAGGTCCCCATGCCAAAAGGGCTGGATTTTTTTTCGCCGAGATAGGCGGCCATGGCCACCATCGCGATGAGCGGGATAAAACGGGAGAAAATCATGACCAAGCCGGTCGCAAGGTCCCAATAAAAAGCTTCAGGGGCCGGGTTTGGATTGTTCCAAAAACCATAGGTGACGCCGAGACCATCAAAGGCTGAGCCGTTATTGGCGGAAGCGGAGGAAAATTGATACAACATTTGTGAAAAACCATGGGCACCGGGATTGGATATTGCATTCATGCCCCAGGAAGTGGCTGCAAAAATACCGACAGGAATGAGAACCATGAAGGGGTGAACTAACAAGCCTATAATGGCCAGTTTAACCTCGCGTCCGCCAATTTTTTTGCCCAAATATTCTGGGGTGCGGCCCACCATCATCCCTGCAAGGAAAATGCCAAGGATGATAAACATTAGCATATTAATCATACCGACGCCTTTTCCACCGAAAAGACAATTTAACCACATGCCGACCATTGGCGCTAAGGCGGCCAAGGGGTTCAAGCTGTCAGATTCAGCATTCACGGCCCCACAGGTCACATCTGTTGTTAAGGCGGCATAAGTCGCACTTGCCGAGGTACCAAAGCGCAGCTCTTTTCCCTCCAAATTCCCTAAATGTTGGTCAAGTGGTAAAGCGGGCAGGGCGGGAAGGGAGAGTGTTGTTTTGCCATTGGGAAGGCTGGGGCTTACCAGGAGGAACTGTCTTTCAAGCTGTTGGGACAGGCCAGGATTCGGCTGTAAGGTATCATAATAAATCGTCCAGATGAGCGTGCTGGACATCAAAAGCAGCATTACCAGATAGATTACAATGCTATGCCTGATTTGTCCCAGCATGCGCCCATACATGAAAACAAGCGCGAAGGGAAAGACCATCATGGCCAACATGTTAAAAAAATTGGAAAGCGCGGTTGGATTTTCAAAAGGATGCGCGGCGTTCATCCCGTAAAAACCGCCGCCATTGGTGCCCAACATTTTAATCGCTTCAAAGGCGGCGACAGGGCCTACCACAATGGTTTGTGCTTTTGCACCTTGCTCAAGCGGCGTTACTGTATAGGCGCTTTTAAAGGTCATGGGACTGCCTTGTTGCATGAAAATGAGCGCGAAAACAAAAGCAATTGGAACGAAGAAATAAATAACGACCCGCCAGAGATCAACAAAAAAATTTCCAAGGGAGGGGTCGCTGCGCAAGGCCCGGATAATAGCGGTCAAAGCGCACAAGCCAATCGCGGCGGAAATAAAGAGATTCGTGAGGCCGAAAAAAATTTGACTGAAATTGGATAAGTGCTGTTCACCCGAATAATGCTGCAAATCAGTGTTGGTCATGAAGGAGGCGACACTATTAAAAATGGCGCTAGGCGCTAATAAAGTCTTGTCGTCAGGGTTGAGAGGCAGCCAGGGCTGTAAGGCTAAAACGACATAGCCAAATACAAATAAAACAGTATTAAAAATAAGAAGAGCGCCTAGATATTGTTTCCAATTCTGTGGGCCTGTGTTTAAGCGGGCTTCAACCCGCTTCATGAGGGGGAAAGGGTTGTATTGACCTTCCATGATCCAGGCCAAATAGCGGCTTAAAGGGATAGAAATAAGAACGGCTGTTGCAAGAAGAGCAAAGGGAAGTAACCAGACTTGAATAAACATTTAAACTCCTTCCTGCTTAAAACCATTCAGGCCTGATCAGCGTGACAATCAGGTAGATGAAGATGAAGACGACGATGGCAGCTGTAAAATAGAGCATGTGCCTCCTTAAATGATGTCACAGACTTTCAGGAAGAGGCAGCAAAGACCCATGGCAAAAAAACCCAGAAAAAAGAATGCGGGTAACCAGAGGTAGAGATTCATGGCTTACTTCCTTGTCAGATTTTCCCACAATTCTATCATAAATTCGTCACTTATCACTCGACAACTGCCATTAGGCTAATGAATAAGGTTCCTTAAGCGTTCAAAATGGCTTGAATTTCACGGGCTTTAAGCTGAATTTTTTCAGAAAGCGGAGAGTGAAGCGCTAAGAGCAGGGCACGGACTAAGTCTAGCGTTTCTGCTTTTTCGTGCTTTGATTTTAACAAGTGGGGCAAGGTTTTGATCGCAAGCTCTGGATCATATTCTACAATCACAGTTTGACTCTGCACAATTTGCCGAAACTCACTGTCGTTGAAGTGTGAAAAGAGCGCGTGTTGCCGTAGAAGGCTAATCCATTCCGAAAGATGCGCGACTTTCGCGAAGCCCTGCGTTTTAATTAACAATAAAAGAATGCGCAGCACGGCTTCAGGTGGGCCGCCCTCGTTAATCTGAGAAAGCAATTCCTGCGTTTTTTGGTCATCTAAATGAAGGTTTTCACGCAGAACGAGATAATGACCTTGGGGATGCTGTTGTACGAGCTGATTTAAGCTGCCAAAAATCCAATGGAAGAGCAATTCAATCACAGCGTCGCGGCCTTCATTGATTGCGTTCATGGTCCGAAATAAAAGCGCTGCGTTTTTATCTTGCATCAGAGAAAAAGGATTTTCGGGGGAGGTCCTATGACGGGCCTCTTCGGCCCAGGGGACCCATTCTGCCAATGGCCATAAGAAAGGATTCATTTCGCTGGCCGCGTAACGGCTAAGTCTTAAAGGGTGAGCGTGACGGAGCAGGTCCGCGGATGCTTCAGTGACGCAAGCACGAAGCCAAGGGCTGACCCAAAGATCATAGAGCGTGGCATTCACATTCGAAAGATTGTGGACAAAATCGAACAATTCATTGTCCAAGGTATGTTCTTCTTGGAAAGCCTTAATATCGTCGATGCTGCGTTCTTCCAAGGTCAAGTTGTAATAGAGCAGACCGTCTGCGCCTTTTTCTTCGTGAATCAGCATTTCATAAAGACCGGGTGGGAGATGCTCGATGTAATTGAGAAAATCGATGAGTTGACGATGTTCTTTCTGGGCCACTTTGCTCGACATAAAAATACCCAGATGGCCCACCTTTTCATGGATGTGATAAACGATCACCTGTCCTTCCAGCTTGATTTCCAAGACATCGGAGTAGAGGTCGGCAATCCAATGCAATGCTTGTTGCGGCGGCACGACCTGATCTCCTTCGGAGCAGAAAATAATCAGTGGCGTGCGGATATTTCTAAGATCAAGATTGTTTTTGCGATCCAGCGGAATTTTACCGCGCACGAGTTTGTTGCCAATAAAAAGATGGTCGGCAATCGTGCGCATTTCTTGGGTATTCATGGAGGTGAAACCGCCTAGCCAGCGTTCTAAGGCCAAATAACGCTGCTTTTCATGGTCGATTTTGGAAAATAGCTCGTAGTATTTTTTCCAATAGGATTCCACTGGATTGATGAGTGCGAAATTAAGAATGAGATGCGCGCCGTCAAATTTGCCATTGCCTAAATCGCCGGCTTGTTGCGCGAGCCAACTTCCCCCAAAGAGACCACCAAGATAACGCATGGGATTTTTGCCATTTTGGCCAGACCAATAAGAGAGGGGAACGCCGTTTGCTATGATCGCGCCGGCCAATTCAGGATGCGCCGCAGCCAAGGCCAGCATGGCCCATCCGCCTTGGCAATTGCCGATGACACAGAGTTTCGGACTATTGGGGTGACGGGCAGCCACCGTGCGTAGAAAACGCTCCTCAGCCGCGGCAACGTCAAAGAGAGTTTGTTGGGCCTCGGGCTCAGGATAAAAGATAACAAGATAAACAGGATGGCCGGCTTTTAAGGCAATGCCCACTTGCGAGTCGTCTTTAAAACCGCTGATTCCAGGGCCATGACCGGAGCGGGGATCCACAATAATAAAGGGCCGTTTATTCGGCCCTGTCGTTACCCCGGTGGGTGCGAGGACTTCAATCAAGCCATAATTAACCGGGCGCGGGAAGTCGCGGCCATCTAGCAAGAGACGATAAGGAAAGGCCAAGACTGGCGGTTGCCCGCGCGCGACATAGTCCCTAAAGTCATCGCCGCGCTGCCTGAGGACGTCCCAAAAAATAATGCTGCGTTGGAGATAGTCAAGGAGGTATTCCTGAAAAGCGAAACAGAGTGAGGGAAACTCCAAGGAAGTGAGGTTTGCATGGCCAGGTCCTTCCAGAGCGAGGTCCCAGAGTTTATTCAAAACGCCTTTGTTCTGTTTGAAATAAGCTGCCAGCAGTTCCGCTTGTAGGGCGCCCATGTTCGTGATGGTTTGTAGATTTTTCATAATCACACTCCAAGCGTATACTATTATTTTACCCTGAATTGAGCGGGCGGATTGCCCACAATTTGAACATATTTATTAAAAAGGAAGTGTTCATGAAATGGATTTTTAGTTATCCCAGTCTCTTTCTTTGCTATGCTTTTCTCTATTTCACTGTGGTATTGCTTTGGTTTCCAGGTAAACACCGCTTCCCGAATTGGGGAGCTAGTCTCACTTTGGCCGTACTCTTTGGTCTTCTAAGCCAGCAATTAGACTGGAGTGCCCTGGTTTCAATCGGTCTTTTCGGTCTGGGGGCCTATTATAGTCAGGCCAAAAAAACAAACCCGGATTGGCGCTGGCTTGCGACCGTACTTGTCCTGGTGCTCAGTCTTGGCTTGGCAAGCCATCAATTGCCGGGTTTTAATGGCTTTATGGTGTTGGACCATGTCTACTTTACGACGGATGCACTGCCCTTCAGTTTATATCTCAACTTTGACAAGGCGGTTGTCGGTATTTTTATTTTGGGGTTTGGTCCCGCCTTGCTTTCGAACAAGCAGGAAGCGCTTCTGCTGGTAGAAAAAAACTGGCGCTCGGCTTTGATCGTTATTCTCATCCTGATGATTATTGCTTTGGTTTTAGATTTTGTGCGTTTTGAACCGCATTTATCAATTCATATTTTTATTTGGGCCTTGACTAACCTCTTGTTTACCTGCGTTGCTGAGGAGGCCTTGTTTCGTGGGTTTATCCAAAAGAAATTAACGCTCAGCTTAAAACAAGTAAAGAACGGCCAGGATTGGGCCTTAATCTCCTCAGCACTTTTATTTGGTTTGGCCCATTATGCCGGGGGAAAAAAATACGTCTTTTTAGCGACGATTGCGGGACTGGGTTATGGATGGATTTATCGACGTACCCGCCGCATTGAAGCAAGTATCTTAACGCATTTTGGGTTGAATTTAGTGCAGTTTTTGTTTTTTACTTATCCGGCGCTGGCGGTGGTTTAAGAGGCCACTTTGAGGCGGCCCTCCACAAGCTCAGGATGGCCTCCTCAGGGCAAACGGTTAAATATTCCAAATAAGCTGTACGCCAAGCAAGTCGATGCTGGTGCTGCTATGGCCGTTCAGGACAACGCCAGTAATCGGTGCTTGGGTCAAGGCATTCACGGCTGGAGTCGGACGAATCGGTACATTTTTAGTGAAAACATGGCCGTAGATTAAGTCTAGTGCCAGTTTTTTATTAAAATGATAGCGGCCGCCGATTTGCACCCCAAGCTTGTCTGCATCTGGGAAGTTAATGTCACGATATTGCTCTCCAGTGGGTGTCGGTTCATATTTCAGATTGCCGCGTAACATTAATTTCTCATTTACTTTGTAATGCGCGCCAACCCCGACATCGACGGTATTTCGAAAGCCTTGATAGAGGGAGACAGGGATTGAGACATAAACGTCAGACGAATTGACTGTTCTGTAATTTTGAATATTGTAATTTCGTAATGTTGCCCATTGATCGTAAGAGAGGGTGCCCATGATGGCCCAACGCGCGTTCAGGTCGCGATAGGCGCTGAGCGTGGTGATAGGCGGCAAGACCCAGTGGAAGGTGAAGTTGTTGGTTTCAGGCAAACCGGTTGCGGGGAAGCCAGCGATGCTGCTATAGCCGCTTAAATGCATCACGATTTTGGAGCGGTAGTTCAAACCGAAACGGGTGCAATCATTGGGACGGAACAAAGCGCCCGCGTGCCAGCCGGCTTCCCAGTCGCTTGCAGAGACAGAGGAAACAGAATCAGCTGTTGTGCCGAAGAGCGTGCTTTGAGTATTCGCATTAAAACGCTCCTGCAAGGCCAAGTAATTGAAGTCAGGGCCTGCGCCAAGAGACCATTTGTCATTAATCTTGTAGGCAATACTGGGAGCAATGTCGATGGTTTTCGTGTATATGCGGGTCAGCTCATAACGAACAAAGGAGCTGCGACCATAATCCTCGGCGAGTCCCCAAGCAGGGACCACACTGAGACCCACGGCAAAGCGATTTTTAAAAGGAAAGGCATAATGAATGGCGGGAAGGAGGTGGCCATGGAAAGAGTTGGCGCTGCCCTGTAGGCTGGAAGATAAGGGAGAGGTGGTACAACTCGCCGGGAAGTTAGCTCCTCCCACGTTATTAGGAGCGCAAATCGTGCCTGTATAAGTCGTCCGGGTCATGAGATCAATTGCAGAGCCGACTAACTGATGCGGAATATAGACCAGACCGGCGGCGTTATACCAGTTGGTGCCGGCGTCTTCAACCACAGCTGCTTCGCCGGAATCCGCCAAAACAGAAGCGCTTTGAAATTCCATTTTGTAGCCAGCAGCAAAGACTTGTGAAGAGGCGGCCAGCAGTAAACTGAGATGACAAAGCCGCGTGAATATTCCTTTCATATGCTTGTCCCTTAATTGAGTAATATTTTGTCTATCATTCTAGCTGTTTTTATTTTGTAATGCCACCGTCATGCAAAGAGCGGAGCGACAAGGCAGCACCCTGGTTCGACGGTTTCTATGCGGTTTCCGCAGGCTGTGCTAACAAGTCCTTGCTTTTCAATAAGAGTTGAGTGAAAAGTTCTGTGTTGAGGGGTTTGCTGAAGTAATAACCCTGGATATAGTCGCAGCCTTTGGACTTTAGAAATTCCAACTGTTCCTTCGTTTCGACGCCTTCGGCCACGGTCTTGACCTTCATTTCCTTGGTCATGGCAATGATGGCGGAAACAATGGTGATGCTATCCAGGTTAGTGGGGATGTCGCGAATAAAAGACTGATCAATTTTCAGTTTGTCGATGGAAAAGCGTTTGAGGTAGCTTAAACCCGAATACCCTGTACCAAAATCGTCAACGGACAAGCTTAAACCCATATTTTTGAACTCTTTAATCAGGTGGACCAAGGTTTCGTCCAGGATCGCGGTTTCAGTAATTTCAATTTCTAGGCAACTGCGATTGAAACTGGTCTCTTGAAGAATTTTTTCCAGGATGTCCGTGATATTTTTTTGCCGTAACTGCTTTTCCGCGAGATTAACGGCGACGCGCAGCGAGGGAAAGCCCATTTGATGCCATTTCCCAACTTGCAGACAGGCTTCCCGAATGACCCATTCGCCAATAGGCACAATTAATCCGGTTTCTTCCGCAAGCGGAATGAAGTTGACCGGTGAAATAAAACCATGGGCCGGGTGTTTCCAACGGAGCAAGGCTTCCATGCCGGAAATTTTTCCCGTGTGCAAATCGATCAAGGGCTGATAATTGAGTAGAAATTCATGGTTGGCCAAAGCCTTATGAAGGTCCGCTTCTAACTCCAATTGTTTTGGCAGTTGGGCCGTAATTTCCGTGCGATAAAATTCCAAATGGTTGCCGCCAAATTGCTTGGCCTGCAGCATGGCGGCATCAGAGTTGATCAAAAGAGTTTGTGCGTCCTCTCCATCGCGAGGAGCGAGACTGACACCGACACTGGCGGTCATTTTGATGCCTTTCTTTTCTAGATAAAAAGGCTCATCTAAGACGGAAAAAAGCCGTTTTAGCTTTTCGTCCGCATCGCGCATATGAAGGGGCAAGATCAGGATATTAAAAGTGTCTTTGCGCGAAATCGTAATAAAATACTGTGTTCCGCTTTTAGCGGCTTGCGCGCTTAGCGCGTTTAAGCGTTCAGCCACCAATTGAATGATCAGGTTACCCGCTTGATGTCCGTAGCCGTCGTTTAACATTTCCAAACGATTGAGTGAAAAGCAAGCGAGAGCGAAGGTGTCTTCCGTGTTTTTAATACGATTGAAGGCGGATTCAATATAGCGAGGCAGCATGCGTTGATTGGGCAAGTTGGTCAATAAGTCATGATTGGCTTGATAGCTGACCAAGGTGTTTTCTAGTTTTAATTTGAGCGCGTCAAAGAACCAAACGGTGCTGCGGCGATTGGCGCCCATGAGAAAGAAATAATAGGGTATACAATAAGCTGCGATGACATAATAAACCACGCTGCCTCGGGAAAGACACCAGAAAATGAGCGGCAAGAGGAGCACGGACATGGTGACGGCACAGAGCCGGAACTGTCCGATGGAACCGGTCGCATAGCCCGTCGCAACCATGAAAATACCGAGCAAACCCACAATTTGCCGGGTGAGGGCCTCCGGCAGTAAATAAATAATGGGGACCCACATGCAGGCACAGCCGGTCATCACAATAGAGTAGATTCTTTCCCAAGAATCATAGGTCAGCAGGTCTTTTCTTTTGACGAAGATAAAATAAAGTGTGGAAAGAAGTCCCATGGCCAAGTTAAAAGTAATAAACCAGTCGATGAGCAGATAGGTCGGGCTATAGTGGTAATAACCAAGAAAAACGGCGAAACTGACTGCCACACCGCTGATCGTGCCGGGCAGGCAGCCTTCATAGAGATGATTCACCAGATCAATCTTGACTTGTTTTTCAATTTGCTTTTTTTCATCAAGAGAGATCTGTTTTTGATTGACGTCCATGTCCATATTGATTCCAGCCGCCTATCCTAGAGACGGACTTGGTTCAAGTATATAGCAATCGACCAGGGAAGTCAGCTTAACACCGGGTTTGATTGCTGCGAGATAAGCAACTGCATCTCCCGGCATGCCTTGGAAAGGCTTTTTGCCGTCCAGCACAAAGTCATTGAGTTTGAGGGTATTGCAAAGTTGCAGCGACTCAAAATGCTGGGCCTCTCGCGCGCTAATGGGATTGGTGAATTCTGCATAGGCCATCAGATAGCCTTTACTGATCGCATTTTTGATGGTTTCGGTATTGACCTTTTTAAACAGGCCGTGTCCCATGAGCTCTTCTTCAACAGCCGCAAGCCAGAAGTGGGCGATTTTACCTTTTATAAATTGCTTTCCTTTTAAAAAAGGTCTAGAAAGTTCATCCAGTAAAGCGAAGATCGGTTTCATTCTCGGGTAGAGCTTGGTCTGTGGTTTAAAGGGATTGGCTAGGTCCTCGGTGATGACAAAAGCAATGACAGCATTATTTTTGTTGAGGGCGACCATACTGAGACCGTCCGTCACGGCTTTTTTCAAGACCGCTTCCGCAAAAGGCCCGAAATCATCCGGTTGAATGCCCAGATATTTAGTCGCGGGTTCGCTGAAGCAGAAAGCCTTGATAAAAAGTTCTTTGGCTGATTTGATGTGTTCCGATTTTAAAGGTGTGATGGTGTGTTCCCTGGTCATGGTTTTCATAGCTTCCTCCTGGTCTAATTTAAGGTCATTAATAAACTGGTCAATTAATTCTTTGGTGACATTGCTGAGTACGCAAATGGTGGCATTCCCGCCAGTCAACATGAGTTGATACTTCCTGGCCATGGCCATCGAGGGCTTGGGAAAGATCACGTTGAAGTGATAGGGATAGGAAACAGCTTGCTCGCCGAATATTTTCACCAAGGCCTGGTATAAATATTTTGCGTGGTCGATATTTTCTTCGACCATCTTTTTTAATTTGTCCGTGTTTTTATCTAAACCCAAGGTGCAAAGCGCGTTATAGAACATGAGGACATTTAAGCCAGAGCGCGAACCGGTGATGGTGACATCTAAAATATCGCCGACGTAGTCAATGCTGCGTTCACTTTTTTCAAAGGCTTTTTCAAAGAAGGGCCTTCTTGCAAGCAGAATGCCGCAGGGCTGAGATAAGCCGGGATATTTGTGCGCGGAAACGGCCAAGGTGTTGACGCCAAGATATTCAAAGTAATTTGGAATATCGCCAAAGGGCTTTAAAATAGGCAGAACAAAACCAGTGAGCGCGCCGTCCATGTGAATGGTGTAAGTCGGCTTTTTCGGCGCTTCATCCAGAATTTTTTTAATTTCAGGCACGTTGTCAATGGCGCCGGTAATCGTGGTGCCGATGTTGGTCACCACAATGATTGAACTATAGGGATTTGCCTGCAGATGGAAAAGCAATTCTTTTTTGAAATTCTGCAAGTCAATGGATCCGTCTGGATTTGCGATCAAAGGACGGACATTGAGACGTAAAATTTCAGCGATTTTTGGGACCGAGTAATGGGTATGGCCCTTTGAATAGAAGACCGTCGGCGTTAATAACTGTTGGACTTTATTTTTGTTGACGCTGATTTTGTCGCGAAGGTCGAGTATTTTTTGGAGTTGGACCACGCGCGCTTGATAGTCGTTATTGGGAATTTTGGTCAGCGCGCTTTGCAACTCTTGCTCTTCATTGGTTTGGATCTTAATGAGGTCATCAATTTGAATGAGCTCCGGCAGCGCGGTGTTGATTAAATTTCGCTTGGACCACCAGAGCGCTCCGAAATTGCCTTCAGTGCCGCCGGTCGTGACATAACCCCGTGCTTCGTCTTTTTGCATGCCATAAAATTTTTCGAGAATGGCAATGAGTTTTCTTTCAAAGCCTTTGACTTCCATGAGGGAGGTGAGTGAATCCTTAAAGGGATCGCCGACATTGTTCAGCAGCACATTGGCGAGACTCGAGGGCTTAATCCCCAAAATACGATTGTCCACCAAGCCTAAATAAGTCAGTAAGGAAACAGGATAGCCCATTTTATGTTGCGCTAGGGTATGAATATAAAGCAGTAAGGACTTGAGATCATCTGGAGGCGAGTTCATATTCACACGGCCAGAGGAGTGGATAAATTTTCTCCACATAAGGACTCCCGCATGAGCAACATTCATTAATATATGATACCATATAAGCACTAGTTTAATGGCAGTCCGACTCTTTTGTTTATATAAAAAATTGTTATAAATGAGGGGGTTAACTTCGATGAATTCCGAAATGACGATGCAATTTGCCCGCTACGATAGCCTGACGGGGTTACCTAACCGCATTTTTTTTAATGAAATCCTGAATAAAGCCCTCAACTTTGCTAAACGGCGCAATAAGATGCTTGCCGTATTAATTATTGATCTGGTCGCTTTTAAAAAACTGAACGAAAATTATGGCCGGGAAGTGGGTGATGCTGTCCTGAAAGAAATGGGCGTGCGCTTTTCCGCTGTCTTGCGCGGGGAGGATTTGCTCGCCAAACTGGACGGCGATCAGTTCATTATTTTGTTAAATGATATTGATAAACCCAAATTCGCAAGCTCGGTGGCGGAAAAAATACTAAAGGTTTGTTCACGTCCACTTGCGATCGGAACGCAGTCTGCGACCCTTACGGCGAGCATTGGCATCGCTGTTTACCCTCATGATGGCGAGACCTTGAACGATTTGTTGGTCAACGCCGATGCGGCGCTGTATCGGGCCAAAAAAGCCGGCCAGGGCGTGTATCAGTATCACGCCCAAGAAATGAATACCGAGGCGCGTGAATTTATTCAAATGGGTTCCGCTTTGCGTGCTGCGCTTGAAAAGCAGGAATTTCTTCTTTATTTCCAACCCAAGCTCAACTTGAAACAAGGGAAAATTGTGAGCGTAGAAGCTTTGATTCGGTGGGCGCACCCAAAATTAGGACTGCTTTTGCCTGATAAGTTTATGCCGGTTGCTGAGGAAATCAGCCAGAGTCTCTTGATCGGCGAATGGGTGTTGCGTGAGGTTTGCCGCATGAACAAATATTGGCAGGGCGAGGGCTATAAGCATATCACGGTTGCTGTTAATATTTCACCGAAGCAATTTTATCATCCTGAATTTCCAAAAATGCTGGCAACCGTTCTCGCGGAAACAAAATTAAATCCCAGTTATCTCGAACTTGAAATCAACGAGTCAACTGTGATGGACCGGGTAGAAGAAGCCGCCCCTATTTTTGAACAGCTCAAGTCAACTGGCGTGCGCATCGCGCTCGATCATTTCGGCGCCGGCCATACCTCAGTCAGCTTTTTGAAGAAGTTTCCGATTAACGTTGTCAAAATTGATCCGATGTTTGTGAGGGGAACGCCCTTCATTCCAAATGACACGGCCATTACCACGGCTTTTATTAACTTGGCGCATAATTTAGGTTTGGAGGTGGTCGCAGAAGGCGTTGAAACCGCAGAACAATTCGAATATTTAGCGGCGCAGAACTGTGATTTAATCCAGGGCTATTTTTTAAGCCACCCGGTGCCCGCGGATAAGGTTGTGCTGCATTTTAATAAATTGTTGGAAGATGTTTTGATCTAAGACTGTTTCCAATGCGAAGCGCCCGAATGTCCCGGCCCGTTATAAACCTGAATGGTAATCGCCTGGATTTGATGGCTCGCCAACTCCTCTGGATCTTGCACCAATTGTTCTAAAAACCAGGAAGATAATTCTTCAATCGTGCTGTTGCTGATCGGCAAAATAACCAAATCCCGCTTTAAAAATGGAATTTTCTCCTCATGAAAATGCGCGATCCAGAACTCCCCTTGATCTTCAATACGGAGATAGCGTGACTTGCTGGGCAAAATAAAACGCCGGTCAATTTGACTCGCGAGGGTTAGAAGTTTGTTTTTATAATAACGGTAGTCAAAGTTCATGCCGTTTTCTTGCAAGAGGACCTGAAAAGAGGCGCCCAAGGAATAATTATGGCCATGTAAATCCTCTCTTTCCGTCGGGGATAAAATAGTAAAATGCCCTGCAGAAAACTGCAGTGCTTCAGGATGTAATTGCAAAGTTGCTAATCGGGTCACTTGTACTTGAACCACCATTATTGGGCTGCAAATAATACAATAAGTCGCCCTTTCTCACCAGGCCAAATGCGATAAATAAGGTTAATTTTTAATCAAGTTAAAGAATTTACCCCGCGGCTTGCCGCGGGCTCTCTAGCTAAGGGGTTTCCAAAGGGGAGTAGAGAGCTTGCTCTCGGGTCCCCTTTGGTTTCCCAGGGGGATTCATTCCCCCTGGGAAATATAGTTTGAATTTGGGTTTTGGCTAGAGTTCCTGTCGCTTATCAAAGAGGGAAAATCCTTTGAGTTCTCCCTCCCAGTGTTTGGTGAAGGCCAGGGCTTTGACCAGGCTTCCCATTTCGGATGGCAGCATCAAAAGCTTCAAGGCTTGGTTTTTCTGGTATTGTTGCATGGAAGAGGGCGGCGCAGAGACAAAATCGATAATGTCGCTGCCCAAGAGGAAAGCGCTTTGCGTGGTATAACCGGCCAAGGTCAAGTCCGATTGGACAGCAGTTTCGACCACGGTCGTAAAATCAACATGCGTGGTGATATCTTGAAGACCGGGATAAAGAAAGGGATCAGCGTGAAAACGGTGCTGAAAATAACAGCGCAAGGTCCCTTCTGTACGCTCAGGTCGATAATATTCTCGCCGCCCGCAGCCGTAATCAAAAAAAATCAACACGCCTTCCTGGAGGGTTGCAGCCAAAGTCCTAATCCAATGCGGCAAGAAAAGATTGATTTCAGAGGCATAGCCTTCCGGAAATGCGAATTCTTTGTGAAGTGCCCATACTTTTTTTTCTAATTCCGGGTCCGACGTCTTTGTTTCTTTCCAGGCTAAATGCCCGTTTTCCACGGTGACACAGCGTTCATTCACCCGCTGATTTTTGATGCGGAAACAATGTACCGGCAAAGCGTCTAAGACCTCATTGGCAAAAATAATACCGTTAAAATATTCCGGAAGCAGGTCCAACCAATGAATATTGGGAAAAAAACGGGGACAAGCCGCCTGTAAAAGTTTTTTTTGCCGTTCACGTAGTTCGGCGCTGGGTTCCAAAATAAAATAATGCGCAGGCAGGAGATCCAGTTTTTCAAGTTCAGCCAAAACATCTTTGGCAAAAGTGCCGGCCCCTGCGCCGAGTTCTAAAATATCACCATGGGGCAGCGTTTTTAAAATGCCAGCAAATTGCCGGGCGAGGCAATAGGCAAAGATAGGAGAAATTTCAGGAGCGGTGACAAAATCTCCTTTTTTACCTAATTTATGCGAACCGGCGGAATAATACCCCAGGCCCGGGGCATAAAGCGCGAGCTCCATATAGCGGGCAAAAGAAATCTGACCGCCAGCTTCTTTAATGTCGGCCTGAATATAGGCGAGCACCGCTTCGCTCTGTTGGCGCATTTCGGGGCTGATCGGCGGGAAATGAATGGTCATCTTCGAAAGCATCTTTGAGGGCCTTTTGGTATTATATACCCACTATGCAAGATAAAAAAACAAAAGTCGCATTGATCACTGGCGGAGCGCGCAGAATTGGCGCCGCCATCGCGCAGCAATTGCACGCGGCAGGCTTTAAAGTGGTGCTGCATTTTCGACGCTCCAAAGAGGAGGCGGAACAGCTATGCGCAGCTTTTAATCAAGAGCGCCCCCAGTCCGCGGTGACGCTCGCGGAAGATCTAGGGAATACAGCAGACTTGTCACGCTTTATTGAGACCGCGGCAGCGGCCTGGGGACGTTTGGATGTCCTGGTGAATAATGCTTCTATTTTTAATAAGACCCCCCTTGGGACGGTGAAGGAGGCGCAGTGGGATGAGCTCATAGGCCCGAATTTGAAAGCTCCTTTTTTCCTTTCTCAAGCGGTTTATCCTCATTTGGCCAAAACGCAAGGCTGTATTATTAATCTCACGGACATTCATACGGAAAAACCTTTTCGAGACTATGCTGTTTATTGCATTTCTAAGGCAGGGTTGCTGGCTTTGACGCGTACCCTGGCCAAGGAATTCGGTCCTGCCGTCCGAGTGAATGCCATTGCGCCGGGCATGATGATTTGGCCGGAAGGGGAAAATACCCTCTCCAAGGCGCTTTGCCAAAAAATAATAAATGAAGCTGCTTTAAAACGAATCGGCTCGCCGCAAGATGTGGCGAAGGCCGTGCTTTTCTTTGCGCGCGATGCTGATTATATTACCGGGCAAGTGCTGGCAGTGGATGGGGGACGGTTGTTATGAACTTCTTGCGTAACACCTTCATGACGATTTATAGAAACCGCCTCTATCCTAATTATTGGGACATTTTTGCTTTCATCTTCGTCTCCAGTCTTATCTTTTTGTTTGCCTGGAGTGCGAAGCAAATGACGGTCCCTTATCACCTGGGTACAGTCATCCCCATTTCACTTCAGCCCCGTTATTTGCCTTTCTATGCCTTAAGGACGGTGTTGCGGATGTTGATCGCCTTAGGTTTTTCGCTGCTTTTTACTTTGACGATTGCCACTTGGGCAGCCAAAAGCAGAAGGGCCGAGCGTTTTTTAATTCCGTTAATCGATGTTTTACAATCGGTGCCCATTCTGGGTTTTTTATCCATTACAGTCGTGGGATTTATTTATATTTTTCCAGGGAGTCTCTTAGGCCCAGAATGCGCCGCGATTTTTGCGATTTTTACCTCGCAGGCCTGGAATATGGCCTTGGGTTTTTATCAAACGGTACGGACTGTGCCCGCGGACCTACAAGAAGTCGCCAGAATGTTTCATTTGTCGGCTTGGCAGCGTTTTTGGCGCATTGAGGCAGCTTATTCCTTGCCGGGCCTGCTTTGGAATATGATGATCTCCATGTCCTCAGGCTGGTTTTTTGTAGTCGCTTCCGAGGCCATTTCGGTGTCCAATCAAGAGATTTTATTGCCAGGCATCGGCTCTTATATCGCAACCGCCATCAAGCAAGCCAACTTGACGGCCATTTGCTATGCCATTATCGCCATGTTTGTGGTGATTTTATTGTATGACCAAATTTTATTCCGTCCTTTGGTGACCTGGGCTGAAAAATTCAAAGCTGAAAATATCGCGAGTCAAAGAGAAGTCCGTTCCTGGCTCATGAATCTCTTGCAGCGCACCCGGCTCATGCGCTATTGGGGCGGCAAGTTTAATTCGCTTTGGAATGCTTTTGTCAATCTGTCCTGGCCTTCGCTTCCTTACACGGTTTCTTTTAGACGTTCTCAGATACGGCGGCAAAATTGGTTTCTGCTTTATTGGGAGGACCTCGTTTTTTGGGCAGCGATTATTTTGGTTTCCTGGGGCGGCGCACTCTTTTTGCTTCATCATCTTTCCTGGCAAGTGTTTCAGCATGTTTTTCTTTTGGGCGCAATCACGGCCTTGCGCGTTTTTATTTTGGTCTTTTTGTGCAGTTTAATTTGGGTGCCGATCGGGGTTTATATTGGTTTGCGGCCGAGGATTGCCTATGTTATTCAGCCTGTCGCGCAATTTTTAGCGGCTTTCCCAGCCAACCTTCTTTATCCGCTGGTCGTGATGGCGGTGGTGGCTTTTCATATTCATCCAGAGTTGGGCCTGACGCCTTTGATGATTTTAGGCGCGCAGTGGTACATTCTTTTTAATGTGATCGCGGGGGCCTCGCTGCTGCCCAAGGACTTCCTCGATGTGGCCGATAATTTTGACATTGGTTCCTGGCTGCGCTGGCGCCGGGTTATTTTGCCGGGTATCTTCCCCTATTACATTACCGGTGCAATCACGGCCGCTGGCGGCACTTGGAATGCCAGCATTGTGGCGGAAGTGGTCAATTGGGGGCATACCACAATTAAGATCCCAGGTTTAGGCGCTTATATCACGGAGCAGACAGTGAGCGGAAACTTCCCGCAAACGGCGCTCGCGATTGGGGTCATGAGTTTACTGGTGGTGGTGATCAATCGTTTATTTTGGCGTCCACTGTATGTGCTTGCCCTGAACCGTTTTGTGTTGGATTAGCTGAAGAGGTGCGTCATGATGGAGCCTATTTTTGAGGTCGTGAACTTACAGAAATCCTTTCGCAAGGTCGAACGCCAAGAATTGTTGGTGCTTCAAGATCTTAATTTTCGGATGTATGAAGGCGAAATTGTCGCTATTTTAGGAAAATCCGGCTCAGGGAAGTCCACCTTGCTCCGTATTTTGGCTGGGCTTGAGCAACCTTCAGATGGATTGGTCTATTATCGTGCCAAGCCGATTTTGGGGCCAGTACATGGCGCTTCAATGGTTTTTCAGACCTTTGCTCTTTTGCCCTGGCTCACAGTCTTGCAAAATGTGGAGTTAGGCTTGGAAGCTTTACGCATTCCGCCGGAAGAGCGCCGCACGCGTTCTCTCAAGGCCATAGACATGATTGGCTTGGATGGTTTTGAATCTGCCTATCCCAAAGAATTGTCAGGTGGAATGCGTCAGCGGGTCGGTTTTGCGCGTGCCTTAGTGATTAACCCGGAAGTGTTGCTGATGGACGAACCTTTCTCCGCTTTGGATGTTTTGACCGCCGACAACTTGAAAAGCGATCTTTTAGATTTATGGCAAAGCAAAAAAACCGGGTTAAAGGGCATTTTATTTGTGACCCATAATATCGAAGAGGCAGTGCTCTTGGCGGACCGCATCATTGTTTTTAGCAGTGATCCCGGAACCATTCGCGCTGAGTTAAAGGTGACTCTGCCTTATCCTCGCAGTGACATTGATCCCCGGTTTCGCAATCAGGTGGACCGGGTCTATACCTTAATGACCACCCAACCGCAAGAAGAACGCATGAAGGAAGGCGTGGCGGAACATATTGTGATTGATATCGGCTACCGCTTGCCGGATACCTCGGTCGCCGAGCTGACCGGTCTTTTGGAAATTCTGAATGAGCCTGAGCGGCAAGGAAAAATGGACTTGCCGGATGTGGCGGAAACTTTGATGTTGGGCATCGACGATTTATTTCCTTTGACCGAATTGCTTGATATTCTCCATTTTGCCAAAGTTTCAAAAGGAGACATTGCCATTACGGAAGAGGGGAAACAATTCGTCAATGCGGATATTTTGGAACGAAAGAAAATATTTTCCCTGCATTTAAAAAAATACGTGCCTTTAGCCCGTTTTATTTATGAACGTCTTATCCATCACCCCCGGCATCGCGCTTTGGAGGAGCAGTTTTTATCCTTGCTTGAGGATTATGTTTCCGAGAAAGATGCAGAACGGGTTTTGCACACCATCATCGAATATGGCCGTTATGCCGAGCTTTTCGCCTACGATTATAATTCCGGCGTCTTAAGTCTGGAAAACCCAAACTAAGATTATCGGTTTGCATGATTTCTATTCCCCCATCCGGCTTCGCCACCTTCCCCTGCTGGGAAGGCTTTCTAAGCAAATGTGGATTTTCGAGATTAACACTTCTTACCTGCTTAGGAAGCC
>CAYVBZ010000014.1:0-37284 GCA_964449835.1 uncultured Coxiellaceae bacterium
GCTGCATTTCCCGCTTGCCATCATAAATGAAGTATACAAAACATATGATGCACTGCAACACCACGTGCCGTTTTTCTTATTGGCTGTCATAAAACCGGCATTGGATGCATTATCAACTGTTGATGGACAGTGTTGTCAGTATGGCTTGCGAGACCTCGATATGAAAAAAGGCCCGAGGCGCCGCTGTCACCCATCTTATCAGCATTCTTTGGGCCAGCCGCTCTCTTTAAGGCGTGTCAATGACGATGACCCACGGAGCGATGCTGTATTAGTGGATCCATATGATGGTGATGTTCTTTTTGACGCTTCTGAGCCGGGTTATTTTGATTGGTACAATAAAAATGGCCTGCTGGTGGCTAGGCATGGGGTTGTGGCGTTGCGCGACACGAGGCGGGCCGTCGTCGCGTTGGAAAACTTATGGAGAGCAAAAGCAGCAGCTTATGGGAGCTATTATGCAGCCGTTCGCAGAGAAGTTAACACATCGTTACTTATCGAATTTTCTGAGTTAGGAAATGAGGTAAAAGCCCCTTTTGCTGATGCGATTAGAATTCGATTTCCTAGCAAAGTTCCTGCGAGGCTGGTTGCGGCGTTTGAAAAGAAATTTAAAGCTGTGCGAGAGCAAATAGTGGGAGAAAACGTTCATGGAAAAATCAAAAAAGAGAATGCGGTCAAGATCGCAGAAGCCTGTTTGGAATTGAAGCGCCAGGTCGTTACACTAGATCCTAATTTACCGGACCACATTTCCACGTTTCGCAAAACAGTCACCCCTTGCATAGAGACTTCGCTTTTGGGCAAGGTGATCGGCGGCTTAATTGGCGCTGCGCTCGGTATCTGCGTGGGCGCGATGCTGGGTGCCTGGTCTGGCCCTGGCGCTGCTCTCACGGCTGCGGCTGCGGGTGCGAAAGGTGCCGTGCTCGGTGCGAGCATTGGCGGTGTGCTCTTTGGAGCGGCAGGAGCTTGGTCTTCTATGTGGTATAAAAAACGCCATCATCCTCTGAACGATTTGGCTGACGCGGCCAAAGCGGTCCATGAACATGAAGCGGAATCGCGCAGATTAAAAGCACTTTGAGCAAAGCCCTGTTGCACTGAAACTCAATCTAGTTTAACCTACGCCGGCAATCGATCGCCAAGGAGAGATGTCCGAGCGGTCGAAGGAGCACGCCTGGAAAGCGTGTGTACGTCGAAAGACGTACCGAGGGTTCGAATCCCTCTCTCTCCGCCAAGTTAAGTTTATTAACGAGTATTAGCAGCTAGTTTGGGTCCCTTCGCGACGATATGCCGTAAACCCCGCCAGGTCCGGAAGGAAGCAACGGTAGCGGCAGATTCGGGCGCCGAAGTGCGGCTCGGCTGGCTGCTTTGGTTCTAAGGACAGCTTTCATGAACGATCAAGTCCTCAACTATCAAGTCCTCGCACGAAAATGGCGTCCCCGGAACTTTCAGGATCTCGTCGGCCAGGAGCATGTATTAAAGGTGCTCATGAACGCCCTGGAACGGCAACGCCTTCATCATGCCTACCTTTTTGCCGGCACGCGCGGCGTCGGAAAAACGACCCTGGCGCGTATTTTTGCTAAATGCCTTAACTGTGAAACTGCTCTTGGCCCCAACCCTTGCGGAACTTGTGCAACCTGCCGCGCCATTGACGCCGGCCAATTTTTAGACCTTTACGAAATTGACGCTGCCTCCCGCACCAAGGTCGAGGACACGCGCGACTTGCTTGAAAATGTCGCCTATCCGCCGGTGCAAGGACGTTATAAAGTTTATTTGATCGACGAAGTGCACATGCTTTCTGGGCATAGCTTCAATGCCCTGCTTAAAACATTGGAAGAGCCGCCGCCGCAGGTCATGTTTTTATTCGCGACCACCGAGCCTAAGCGTTTACCGATTACGGTTCTTTCCCGTTGCCTGCAGTTTCATTTGAAAGAAATTTCACCTGAACAGATTGTGGGGCAGTTGCAACGTATTTGTGACAGTGAAAAGGTGAAGTACGAAGCGCAAGCGCTGGCCCAATTAGCCCGCGCGGCGGATGGCAGTATGCGGGATGCTTTGAGTCTGTTAGATCAGGCCATTGTGTTTTGTCCAGGTATGTTGACCTATAACGAACTCAATGAAATGTTGGGTTATATCACGCAGGATGAAGTGCTGCGTCTTTTAAATGCTTTGGCCGACCAGGATGGACAGCACTTGTTTGCTGTGCTTGCTGAATTGAAGCGGCGGGCGCCGGATTATCAACAAGTGCTTTCGGAATTACTGCTTTTCCTGCATCAGGCGGCTGTGTTTCAGGTGGTGCCTTCACAGCAGCCGGAAGCGGCGATTCAAGGCTTGGCTGGACGCCTTTCCGCTGAGGAGCTTCAGCTCTACTATCAGATTGCTTTAATGGGAAAGAAAGATTTAGCTTTCGCGCCCACGCCCGCGCAAGGGTTTGAAATGACGATGTTGAGGATGTTGGCTTTTAAGCCGGACCTGAGAGGCGCGACTGCGACAAGAAAAGCAGGGCCTATGGGAAGGGTGAGCGCCGCTGAAAGGGCCGCTCCAACAACGCCGACCGTGGAGAAAATAGCCCCAGCTGCGACCAAGCCAGGAACGCCTGGGCCGCTGAGTGCGGAGTGGAGCGAGCTTTTGCCGCAACTCGGGTTAACGGGGCTTGCCTATGCGCTTGCCTTGAATTGTAAAATGGAAAGCATAACGGACAAGCAGGTGAATTTGCTGCTTGCGGCGAGTTATAAACCCATGATGAATTCCAAACAAATTGAAAGAATGGAACAAGCCTTGGGCCGTCATTTTAACCGGCCTTTGCGGGTTGTGATTCAAGTGACCGAGAATGAGGTCCAAACGCCGGCCAAGCAAATGGAGCAGGCCGATGCGCGGCGCCGGGCAGGGGCTTTGGAGTCTCTACAGCAGGATGCCGGCGTGCAAAAAATAAAAAGTCTTTTTAATGCCACGCTGGATGCTCAATCTTTAGAGTTGGGTGAATAGCGAAAGCCACTAGGGTTTGCTAAAATAGCCGCACGATGATTAGGAGTTATAAAAAATGAACAAAAGTGACGATAAACAGGCCGGCTTTTCGGACCTGATTAAGAAAGCGCAAGAGATGCAGAAAAAACTGCAAGATATGCAAAAGCAAATGATGGACACCGAAATCACCGGACAATCCGGCGGTGGACTAGTAAAGATCACAATGACGGGCCACCATTATGCGCGCCGCGTTGTGCTGGACAGCAGCGTGCTGAAAGAAGAAAAATCCGTTATCGAAGATTTAATCGCAGCAGCCATTAACGATGCAGCGGACAAGATTGAAAGACATATGCGCGAGAAAGTATCTGGCTTGGCGGGAATTAAGATGCCGGATAACTTGACGGATGCTGGGGACAAGTAAGGTTGGCCGCTAAGGGCTCTTATGCGTTTTAGTCCACTTTTGGAAGCGTTAATCGAAAACCTGCGTAGTTTGCCGGGCGTAGGCCCCAAAACTGCGCAGCGGATGGCTTTTCAACTCTTAACGCGGGGCAGGCAAAGCGGTAAACAACTGGCGGAAGCCTTGGCGCTCGCCATGGAGGGAATTGGACATTGCCGGCTCTGTCGTACCTTTTGTGAATTAGAACTTTGCGAACTTTGCGCTTCACCGCGGCGCGACCCAGCCGCGCTTTGTATCGTTGAAAATCCCATCGACATGATGGTGATGGAGCAGATGGGGCTGTTTAAAGGGTTTTATTTCGTTCTGATGGGACACTTATCGCCGCTGGATGGGATCGGCCCTGATAAGTTGGGCATTCCGCTCTTAACGCAGCGCCTTTCGCAAAAAACCATTACCGAAGTTATTTTGGCGACCAATCCCACGGTCGAAGGTGAGGCAACGGCGCATTATATTTCTGATTTGGCGAAACAATATCCGGAGGTGAGAGTGACGCGCATTGCGCATGGCGTGCCGCTGGGAGGAGAATTGGAGTTTATCGACGGCGGGACCTTAGCGCATGCTTTTGCCGGCAGGTCGCTGGTAGAGTAAGCCCTTTGTCATCGGTAGAGTAAGCCCTTGTCACCTTGAACGCAGTGAAGGACCTCTCAAAATGCAAAAACAAACTAAGACAAAACTTTATTCCTCTTTTTTGTTTCTTCTTTCTTTTTTAGCTTTCTCCGCTTTTGCCAGCGCCACCCTGATCATTGAGCCAGACCAAGGCCGCCAACCGGTCCTGGAAGCGCTGAAGCAAGCACAAAGCACGGTGGATTTGGCCATCTATGGCTTTACCGATCCTGAATTAATGCAGGCCTTTATTCAGGCCAAGAACAACGGTAAAAAGGTGCGCATTCTCTTGCAGCATTATCCTTACAAAAGTCTCGACGAAAATCTTTTAGCAATCCAACGTTTTTCTGCGAGTCACCTGGACCTGACTTTTGCGCCGCCGGCTTTTTATTTGTTGCATCAAAAAACGCTTTTATTGGACCGGCAGCGTGCGCTGGTCATGACTTTTAATTTCACGCGCTCCACTTTTCAAAACGAACGCAATTTTGCGCTGCTCTTGGATGACCCAGCGATGGTACAGGAAATTCAGCGCGTCTTTGACGCGGACTGGCAAAATCAGCCGATCAAACCGGTGGCTGCTAATTTATTTTGGAGCCCGGACAACAGCCGAGAAAAACTGCTGAAGTTGATTGCGAGCGCGCAGTCCGAACTTAAAATTTATGCGCAGGGGCTTAGTGATTATCAGGTCATTGGTGCTTTGGCGAGCGCCGCCCGTCGCGGCATCCAAGTCCAGATTTTAACTTCAGGACCAGAGCCAGGAAAAAAATGGGATTACTTACGCAAGGCCGGCGTGAAAATTTCTTTTGATAAGCGGCCCAGGATTCATGCCAAAGTCCTGCTGGTGGACCAACAAAAAGCCCTCTTAGGCTCGATCAATTTCACCCAACCCTCTTTGGACAAAAACCGAGAACTTGCTGTGCTGGTTACAAGTCCCCAGGTGGTCAAACAGTTGCTGGGTTGTTTTACGCAAGATTGGCAAACCTCTCTCACGGCGCGACGACAATTTTCCCGAAAACGACAATTAGTCGCTTAAAGCCTTTAACACCTTCTGATGGATCCCATCAAACCCAGAATTACTCATCATCACAACATGGTCACCACTACGTAATTCCGGGACTAATTCTTTTACTAAACTGTCCACATCCTCATAAAGCTTATGAGGTTGCTGACAGCCTTTCAAAACCTCTGCCAACCCCCAATTCGCCGCCTGTGGCATCTTGCAAAAAATAAGATCGGCATCGGTCAAAGCTTGTTGGATCTGGTCTTTATGAATGCCATTGCGCATTGTATAGGAGCCAAACTCCAAAACAGTGACAAGGCGCGCAGGACCAATCTTTGCTCGCAAACCCGCGAGGGTAGTTTTGATCGCCGTGGGGTGATGAGCAAAATCATCATACAGCGTAATCCCCTGTACTTCGCCTTTGATTTCCAAACGACGCTTGACGTTTTTAAAGCTTGCCAGTGCTTCGATGGCTGTTTCGGGGTTTACACCGGCGTGAGCGGCTGCGCTCAAAGCGGCTAAGGCATTATCTACATTATGCTTGCCTAGCAAAGACCAGCGGACTGTGCCGAGCGCCGCGCCTTCATGAAAAACTTCAAAAGAAGAGCCGTCTGGATTGACAAGACGCGCTTGCCACGCGCTTTTTTCACCACCAAAAGTAGTGCAAGGCGTCCAGCACCCTTTTTCCAAGACGCGCACTAGATTCGCATCTTGGTCTGGATAAATGATTAGACCGTTGTTTGGAATAGTGCGCAGCAAATAATGAAATTGTAGTTCAATGGCCTCCAGGTCTTTATAAATATCGGCGTGATCAAATTCGAGATTGTTCATGACCAAGGTGCGAGGGTGATAGTGCACGAACTTGGCCCGCTTATCGAAAAAGGCGGTGTCATATTCGTCCGCTTCAATGACAAAAAAGGGCTTGGACCCAAGACGGGCAGAAACACCAAAATTTTCCGGGATGCCGCCGATTAAAAAACCGGGGTTTAAACCCGCATATTCAAGGACCCAGGCAATCATGCTGCTGGTCGTAGTCTTGCCGTGCGTGCCGGAGACTGCAATGACCCAAAGGCCCTTCAAGATATTTTCAGCAAGCCATTGCGGGCCTGAGAGATAAGCTAAATGATTAGCTAGAACTGCTTCGACCGCGGGATTGCCGCGCCGGAGCACATTGCCGATGATGACTTCGCGAGTATCCGCCGCAAGGTCTTCTGGTTTATAACCTTCACAAAAAGAAATTTTTTTTTGCGCCAATTGCGTGCTCATGGGCGGGTAAAGATTCATGTCCGAACCCTTGATGGAAAATCCTTTTTCTTGGGCCAGTAAAGCAACTCCGCTCATAAATGTACCGCCAATGCCAAGTATGTGTATTTTATCATCTTTTAACATTGCCATTGTGGACTCATCCCTTAGGTTTAATAGAAATTTCGTGTAATATATACCAAAATTAAAACGGTTTATATGCTCGTGCAGGCTTTCTGGGAGGTCAAGGATGGACTACACCCAATCGCTTTTCGAAGCGATTACCGATAGCGCAGTTATTTTGGATAAAGCGGGACGAATACTCGATTGGAACCAAGGCGCTTCGGCGCTTTTTGGTTATAGTAGACGGGATGTTTTAGGCCGCTCCATTAACCTCATTTATGACCGCAATTATCCCTTTCCCAAAATTATCAAAGAGATTCTGCCTGTTCATAAAAAATGGCTGGCAGAGACGATTTTTTTCCGTAAAAACGGTATTAAAGGCTCTTGCCGCAGTTCGGTCATGACCTTGATGAACCCCGCCAAGCAAAGCAAGGCCGCGGCCTTGTTAATTCATCAGAATATTTCTGCCTATAAGAAAATAGAAAATGATTTAAAGACGGAGCAGGAAAAGTTACTTCAAAACTATCGCCAGAGTATGGCAGGTTTCCTCGGGCTTTACCCACTTTATTTGAAAAGCAATGCCGCTCGCGAGCAGTTGGAAAAGGACTTGCGGGAAAGTGAGCTGCGTTTTCGTTTGTTGGCGGAAAACGCGACGGACATTATCGCGCGGGTGGGGGCGGATGGGACCTATCTGTATGTGTCGCCGTCCTGCAAGACGCTGCTCGGCTATAAACCGGAGGAATTGATTGGAAAAAGTGTTTTCAAGTTTTCTCATCACGATGATGCCTCCAAACTCCGCAGGGCTTTCTCGAAGCGCAGAGAAGAGCAAAAAAATCCCATGTTGGTTTACAGGGCCCGGCGCAAAGAAGGAGAGTTTCGCTGGTTTGAAAGTTTGGTCCGGCTTATTTGCGATGAGGACACCAAAGAAATCCGAGAAATTCAAATGGCCTCCCGGGATGTGACCGATCATATTTTGGATAAGAAGGTCGGGATGCGTAAGCAGCAATTGGCACATGTTTTCCGTCTTAGTACGATGGAAGAAATGGCTTCGGGCATGGCGCATGAAATCAGTCAGCCCTTATCGGCCATTATCAACTATACCCGCGGTTGTGTACGGCATTTGCAGAGCGGGGAGCATGACGTCAGCCTTTTAACAGAGGTCATGGAAAAGGCCGTGACCCAGGCGGAGCGGGCCGGAGAGGTGATTCAGCGTTTGAAGAATTTCTTCTGTAAAGGGCAGTTGGTGAAAACGCCCTGTAAGATTAATAGTATTTTGCGGGAAACCGTGAACCTAATGCGTCACGATCTGACCACGACGAAAGTCAGGGTGGATCTCGATTTTCAAAAGGACCTGCCTTTTATCACGGCCGACCGGATTCAATTGCAGCAAGTCATGCTGAATTTATTGCAAAATGCAATTGACGCTATGCGGGACAGCAACCCCACGGGCAGAAGAATTAAAATTGAAACCGGCGTGCTCAATAAGGACGCTGTGGCGATCACCGTGAATGACTCAGGGCCTGGTTTTTCCAAGGAAGCCGTTCATCAGGCATTTAGGCCCTTCTTTTCGACGAAGGCCCATGGGCGCGGGATGGGGCTTGCCATTTGCCGCTCCATTATCGAAGCCCATGGCGGCGCGTTTACGATTAACCCGAATACAAGCAATAAGAGTTGGATTCGATTTACCTTACCGATTGAATAAAAGAGGAGGCTGGGATGAGCGATGAATCCATTGTGTATGTGATTGACGATGACCAGGCGATGGTGGAGTCTTTGTCCTGGGTCATTGAATCGGTTGGTTTTAAGGTGAAAACCTATACTCGCGCGCAGGATTTCCTGGAAGAATACGATGCGGGGGTCCCCAGTTGTTTATTGTTGGATGTGCGCATGCCGGGCATGAGTGGCCCTGAGCTGCAAATTAAATTAAACGAGCTCTGTGAGGAAGGCAATTCTGTGCCACCTATTATTTTTATCTCTGGGCATGGCGATGTGCCTTTAGCGGTGCGCGTCATGAAGGCGGGCGCTGTTGATTTTCTGACGAAGCCCTTCAACGATCAGATCTTACTTGAAAGCATTAATAAAGCGATTCGCACAGACAAGGCCAACCGGGACAAGCGGCAAGAATCAGAAGAGGCGCATGCCAAGTTTGCGCTGCTATCCACGCGAGAAGCGCAAGTTTTGCAAGGCATTGTCGCTGGAAAAGCGAACAAGGTGATTTCAGCCGAACTTAAAATTTCTTTAAAAACCGTAGAAGCGCATCGCGCTTCGCTGATGAAGAAGATGAGCGTGAAATCCGTGCCGGAATTAGTTAAATTGGTACTGGCAAATAATGTTGAAGAAACCGTACATGAAGAATGATCATTTTTTGTGTATTTTCAGTCAATTCTGTTCAATTTTGACGCTTTCCCCCTCATTTCTCTAGGTAAATACCCTAGGTTTTCTGAGACCTGGCGAATGTTTCCCATGGGAAAATCCTAATTTTTATTAGTGAACAATCGTGCGATGATGAGAATCCCTATGGAGATATTTAGATTTTTGCTAGAAAGGCTAATCTAAGGAGAGAGCAGCCATGGAACAGAAAAAGCACGTTTTATTTGTTACCAACGCCGTGACTGACGACGAAATTTCACAGGTGAAAGAAGCGGTAAAGATGCCGCAGATTGTCCCAGTGTCTTTTAAGGTCAGCTTAGTTCATGTGATTCCAACTCTGCCAACCTGTTATTTTAATATTCCCTCGATGATTATGCTGGCTGATCGCTATTATCAGGAAGCGCGCGAAAATTTAGCGCGCGTGGGCGACAGCTTGAATATTTCGAAAAAGGACCAATGGTTAATTATGGGCAAGGTGCGCACGGAAGTCCTGCGTTTAGCGAGCAAGCTGAACGTTCAGTTTATCCTTGCCAATACAGCGCATTTATTAGAATTGCGCAAATCGCCTTCGATTAAAAAAGAAGATCAACGTTTAATCATTAATAATGCGAGCGAACTATGTGCGGGCTTATAATTTTTTCATTGATGAGTGCTATTTTGTATTTGGTGCTGCAGGCGGATTACTAGAGCTATTGTGGAAGGAAAGAGGCTTTAGCAAGTAGCAAGCAAATAGCAAGTAGGGGGGATTAGGCGACCTTTTCGTTGTGGGAAGGGTTACTTCTTCTCCTCCGGCGGCCCATCCTGCTTCTTCTCACTCGGCTTGATATCTTGCGCCGGTGTTTCTGAAGCCTCCTCACCATATTTCTTTTTAATTTTCTTCATTTTCCCATGCTGGGTAAGATATTTCCCAAAATAATCCTGATAAATTACATTCTCTTTCGTCCAAGGCAAGCGCCGATAATAGGGCAACGGTTCCTCGGGACTAAATAGTGGATATTTAATAATTTCAAAGTAAGGGGAATAATCAAAATCCTTGGGGGTGAAGAGATAAGGGTTGCGTTGCGTGAGTTCCACGCCAGTTTCATGATGCGGTTCCACAAAAGGCAGAACTGGAAACTGTACCGAACTAAAAGCCTCCGCGATTAAAGAGGAACAAACGCCGCTTTCAGGCTCGCCTTTTGGCGTTTGGAATAGAATGGAACCCCATTTTCGAGGAAGAATGGACCAGGGCAAGAAAAAGCGGCCGAGGTCAAATAGCTGCCGAACGCTATAGGGCACGCCCAAGGATTTAATGGCATAGGTGATGATTTGCTGGGCGTCCGCAGCCGAGAGCCCAATCGGGCGGCAAATGCGGATGTGATGGTAGCGGTACATGGACAAAGAAGTAACCATGGTGCCTTTATCCATTAAGCCTTCAATGAGAAGGCGGGTATTATCTTTTTCAACACCATGCTCCCGAAGGACTTGTTGCAATTCCTCATCTTCAATGTCGCTTAAGCGGCCTATGTAAAGGGCAGCATGGGTCCAAGGGCTTTGTATGATTGTGCGGATGATACGGCTAATGCGGCTGCGCCCTTCCATTAATAAAACGTCACAGGGGCGAATTTCGTATTTTAAACGATCAAAGTCGCAAGGAGGGACCTCGCTGGGCGGGGGTTCATAGATCAGCCAGTTGATAATGCGTTGACGCAGATTTCCGTACAGTTTGCCCAACATTTATTCCATTCCTTGAATGGCTTAGCCACTATTCCCATTGGAGCATATTAAACCCTTTTTGCCAAGTCGGCGGCATAGCCTAAATAAGTTTCAGGGGTGAGCGCAAGCAGCTGCTGTTTGACTTCATCTGGTAAAGCCTGCTCGTTGATGAATTGATGAAGCAAGGTTTTGGTGACGGCCTGGCCCCGCGTGAGCGCTTTTAATTTTTCATAGGGCTGTTCGATGCCAAAACGTCGCATAAGGGTTTGGACGGGCTCTGCCAGGATTTCCCAGTGGTTTTCCAGGTCAGCCCGGAGGATTTCCTGGTTCGGTTCGGTTTTTTGCAGGCCGCGGTAAGTGGATTGATAGGCCAAAACTGAATGGGCAATGGCGACGCCGATATTGCGTAATACGGTGGAATCGGACAGATCACGCTGCCAGCGGGAAATGGGCAGTTTGTTTGCCATGTGTTCCAAAAGCGCATTGGCCACACCTAAGTTGCCTTCTGCATTTTCAAAATCGATGGGGTTGATCTTGTGCGGCATGACAGAAGAGCCCACCTCATTGCTGTAGGCCTTTTGTTTGAAGTAATTCAGGGCAATATAGCCCCAGAGATCGCGATTGAAGTCGATGAAAATGGTGTTAATCCGCGCAAGGGTGGAGAAAAATTCTGCGAGGGAGTCATGCGGTTCAATTTGGGTGGTATAGGGGTTCCAAACTAGGCCCAGTTTATTGACAAAATGTTTGCTGATCATTTGCCAGTCCAGTGTGGGATAGGCGCAGGCGAGGGCATTGTAGTTGCCAGAAGCGCCGTTGAGCTTTCCGAGAATGGGGGTATTGATTAAAAGTTCGTTTTGGCGCTTCAAACGCGTGATAAAGTTGGCGATTTCCTTGCCGACGGTGGTGGGGGAGGCCGGCTGTCCGTGGGTGTGTGCCAGCATGGGCAGGGATGCGTATTCGTGCGCAAAACGCGTCAGCTCTGTGAGTAGCTCTGTAAGCCGCGGCAAGAGGCATTGCTGGCGGGCAGTATTTAGCATGAGTCCGTAAGCCAGGTTATTAATGTCTTCGGACGTGCAGCCAAAATGGATAAACTCAGCAATTTGCGCGAGTTCTTTATTGCCGGTGATATGTTCCTTGAGAAAATACTCGATGGCCTTCACGTCGTGATTAATGCCGGCTTCAATATGCTTGATGCGTGCGGCGTCTTTCTCAGAGAAGTTTTCGATGATTTTATTCAAGATGGCTTGACTATGCGGGGACAGCCTGGGGATTTCGGGCAGATGTACGTGTTCCGCTAAGGTCTGCAGCCAGCGGATTTCAACGATGACACGGAATTTGATGAGGCCATATTCACTAAAGATGGGCCGCAGTTCTTGAACTTTTTCATGATAACGGCCTTCCAAAGGCGAGATGGCGGTAAGCGAGAAGTTTTCCACAACGCATAGTCCTATTTTAGAGAGAATTCGACCCTCATAATATACCTTATCTTGGTCGGTTTCTTAAACTATTATCCCACCGCCCAGGCAAAGCTGCTCCCGATAAAAAACGACGGACTGGCCGGGGGTGACTGAGCGTTGTGGCAGGTCAAAACGGACCTGGTATTGTCCATTTTCTAGTTTTTCAACCAGGCAAGCTTGGTCTGCCTGTCGGTAGCGGGTTTTGGCGTGACAGCGAAGCGGAAGGGTAGGTTTCTCGCCAATCCAATGCAGGCGATCGGCAAGCAAAGTTTGGGTGTAAAGCGCGGGATGCTGTTGCCCTTGGGCGACAATAAGGGTGTTTCGCTTGAGATCTTTGGCGATTACATACCAAGGGGCTTCTTTTTGGTTTTTTTGTCCGCCGATTTTCAGACCTTGCCGCTGGCCGAGGGTGTAAAACATCAGGCCGTCATGCTGGCCTAAGATCTGGCCGGCGTCATTTTCAATGGGCCCTGTTTGGGCTGGCAGATAATCATTTAAGAAAGTCTTGAATTTGCGTTCGCCAATAAAGCAAATGCCGACACTGTCTTTTTTGGCATGGGTGGGCAGCCCCGCTTTTTTTGCTAAGTCTCGGACTGCTGTTTTGTTTAAATGGCCCAGGGGAAATAGACTTTGCGCAAGTTGTTCCTGGTTAAGCGCGTGCAGGAAGTAGCTTTGGTCTTTTTGAGGATCAGCGCCCTTTAGGAGTTGATGCTCACCATTTTGGAAGCGGCTTTGCGCGTAATGCCCCGTTGCCAATAGTTCGGCGCCACGTTGCTTGGCATAGTGAAGAAAGACCTTAAACTTGATTTCTTTATTACAGAGAATATCTGGATTGGGGGTGCGGCCCGCGCGGTATTCTTCCAGAAAATAGCTGAAAACGCGTTCCCAATACTCCTTGGAAAAATTAATGCTATGCAGCTCAATTTGCAGCTTGTCGCAGACCGCTTGCGCATCGGCAAAGTCGACACTGGCCGGGCAAAAGTCCTTTTCATCCTCTTCTTCCCAGTTTTTCATAAAGGCGGCTTCCACGGCATAGCCGCTTTCTTTGAGTAAAAGCGCAGTAACAGAGGAGTCCACTCCTCCGGAAAGGCCGACCATAATGCGTTTTTTGGCTTGAGTCATGGGAACGGGTTTCTAGAATAAAAAAACACCCCGATTCTACAGTGAGAATGGGGTGCTAGGAAGGTAAAGGGTAAACTTAACCAACCAGAACATTGTCGGTTATTTTACGGGTAATGTCTTCGCCGCCGTAAACAATGGTCACGTCATCTTTCTGGTTCTTTAAATTGGATGAGCTTCTCGGCGACTTCAAAATCTTTGGCGCGATAGATTTAAAGTCTTGGGCCGCACCATCCGCTCCAGCAAACGCGGGCACGTTGAATACTAAGACAGCAGCCACTGCTAGCAACAACTTTTTCATATTTATAACCTCCGAACCGGGTTGGTTGTGTGCAAAAACTTATCAACATTATATCGAAAAAGGGGGTGGGAGTCCAACTTTGAAAGTTGGGTATTTACAAGGGGTTGTGTAGGTTTTGATCAGGGTTAAGGGTAATTTAAGGGTGGCGGAATGGGGGGAAATTTTCTATACTTTGCCTTCTTGCCGACGTAGCTCAGATGGTAGAGCAACTGATTCGTAATCAGTAGGTCAGGTGTTCGATTCACCTCGTCGGCATAGTAAAATCAAGGGGTTGTAAGGGTAGAGAGTTTAAAGTTTAAACAAGCAGATTTTCAAGGTTCCCCTGGAGGTTCCTCCAATGGGGGTGCTAGGGAGGGGTAGTGGTTGAACGCAGCGAATGTCTAAGCAGTGTCTATTCTAACAAAACAATTTCAGCGGTTATCGACGAAGCAATCAATCTAAATTACAAACTAATATTTATTGATATGCAGGGTAATGATCGAGAGTTGACCAGAGGTCATCTTGCAACGATTAAAGCTGCTGGTGCTGATAATAAAGCTGTAATTTATACGCCAAATCCTGCTGGAAAATCATTTTATAGTGTAAGACATGTCTTAGGCTATTCTGAGCTTAGAGCTCATAAACTTGTATTTGACCAAATCCGGAAAGACTTTGGCGAGGGCGATAAAGACCAGAATAGTACGGTATGCATTGTGCCTCTAGGCCCAAAAGAAAAAGAAGATCGTAAGCAGCAAATCGGTAAAGCTACTTCTTTTGCAAAACGCTCAGAAGAAATCGAACAGCGTGGATATGCTGTTTATGCTGAATTAGAAAAGACGTACAGAGCCAAGTTTAATAAGGAAGTTATAGCAGAATTTATCCAGCAAGAGGAAAAGCCACTCTATGAGGCTTTTGGCAAGGATTTGCCGCATGTTAAGTCGTATCTCAAGCATATCAGAACGCCCACTAAAAAAGCAGAATATTCTGAGTAAAAATAGAATATTCTGCCGTTGATTTATCTGCTTGATCTATCTTCATGTTTTTATATTAATTATTTTCTATTAAATAATTGATCTTCATGCTTTCCCCTGCAAACCCCCTGTGCAGAATAGACCTTACAGCATGCAACTCTCTGCACTGTAAGGAGCCAATATGGTTATTCATAGTAATACTGATTCGATTATTCGAAAGCCGGAAGTTAGGAAGATAACAGGCTTATCTGATACGACAATCTGGCGCTTGGAAAAGGCAAAGAAATTTCCTCAAAGAAAACGGTTGTCGACCTCGGCATGTGGTTGGTTGCTTTCTGAGGTGATAGCTTGGGTGCAATCAAGGCCGAAAGTGGAGGGAAGTCATTATGACTAACTGCTACGAGGAGGCCCGAGGACATTGGTTTGAAGTGTTGAGTTCAAATGGGATTGATTCCAGTTTTCTTAAGAATAAGCACGGCCCATGTCCAATTTGTGGTGGCAAAGATCGATTCCGCTTTGATGATAAGGGTGGAACTGGTTCGTTTTTTTGTAATCACTGTGGCGCAGGTGATGGCATCCGATTTTTGCGGATTTTTCATAATTGTGACTTTAGAACAGCTATAGAAATGGTGGAAAGGACTCTGGGAGTCAATATAGATGCTAGATACTCGATTCCTAAGAAAAGCTCACCTTATTTAAGTAATATAAGTCTTAAAAATTCTGATTACATTACTTCAGATCAAATAGAAAAAAGACGCTATAAATTAAACAAAACTTGGAGCACTGCAAGTTCTATAACTACTGGCGATGCTGTGCAATGCTATTTATGGGCTCGCGGTATTTGCCTAAATCTCTTCCCAGCTACATTAAGATACCATCCCGCTTTGCCATATTATGAAGACAAAAAACTAATTGGAAAATTTACAGCCATGGTGGGGTTGGTAACAGATTATCAAAATGAAGTGGTCAACATACACCGAACATTTCTTGAAAACAGCTGTAAAGCCAATGTTTCCAACGCAAAAAAATTAATGCCGCCAATCAGACCAAACGCCACTATAGGTGGCTCCATTAAGTTGTATGAACCTGAGAATGGCATTTTAGCTGTCTCGGAGGGAATAGAAAATGCATTAGCATTTTATTTTTCAACTCAGATTCCAGTATGGTCTGCGATTAGCGCTGCAGGTATGGAAAAAATTATTTTACCTGCAACAGTTAAAGATGTGATTATTCTCGTTGATAATGACTCTTCCGGGCGAGGACAAAAAGCAGCCCTTATTTTATCTGATCGATTGCTAAAAGAAGGTAGAACAGTCAAAAGAGTAATGCCCCCTAAAGTTAATTCAGATTTTGCAGATTTACTTTTGGAGGGCTACTAATGAATGAAAACCTTATTAAAAATTTGGTAAATGGATCCGCGCAAGATGTGATAAATCCCATGCCTTTACAGCGGGCTTTATCTAATCCCCAGCCATTTCCAGTTACCGCACTTGGGGACATTCTTGCTCCAACCATAAAAAAGATTGCAGAAGTAATCCAAGCTCCCATTGGGATTTGTGCTCAGAGTGTGCTCGCAGCAGTAGCTTTAGCGACTCAAGGCTACGCGGATATTGAAATTGATGGCCGAATTGTCCCACTTTCTGTGTTTTTCTTGACTATAGGTGCTACAGGGGAAAGAAAATCAGCTGTTGATAATATGGCTTTGCACTCTCATCGATTATATCAGAATATGCTTAGGCAAATTTATGAAAAAAATCATTCGGACTGGTTAAAATCCAACGAAGCTTATGAAGCAGCGAAAAAGCATCTATTAAATAAATCTAAAACATATGAAGAAAAGAAGCGTGCGTTAGAATCACTTGATGCGCCACCATTGAGACCTTTAGACCCCATAATCCTTACAGAAGAACCTACATACGAAGGGTTAATTAAGTTGTTAATTACAGGGCAACCATCCATTGGTTTGTTTAGTGATGAAGGCGGTAGGTTTATTGGTGGTTATGGAATGAATAATGAAAATTTATTAAAAACAGCTGCAGGGTTATGTGGCCTTTGGGATGGAAAACCAATTTCAAGGGTGCGTGCCGGAGAATCTCCCATAATATTAGCAGGAAAAAGGGTTTCATTTCATTTAATGGTTCAGCCTGAAGTTGCGCAAATTATGCTTTCCAATCATTTATTAACTGAGCAAGGACTCATGTCCCGCTGCTTAATAACCTGGCCAGGTTCTACGGCAGGAACACGCCTTTATAAAGAAATCAATTTATCAGACACAGAAGAGCTCAAAGAGTACTTATCAAGAATCAATGCAATTTTAAAAATGCCATTCCCTCTGATCAAAAACAAGAGGAATGAGCTTCTTCCTAGGAAAATTCTATTATCACAAGAAGCCAAAAAATTATTTATTGCATTTCATGATTCCATTGAAAATAATATCGGTGATAATAAATTATTCAGCAGTATTCGTGGATTCGCTAATAAAACTCCAGAACATGCATTACGTTTAGCTGGAATAGTTGCTCTATTTGATGACATACATTGTGCTGAAATTAGCACGAAATCCATGTCGAGCGGTATCGAATTAGCAACACATTACATCAATGAAGCCCTTCGCCTCCATAACTCTAACGTCGTTGACCCGCTGGTTGCTAAAGCTCAAAAATTATTAGATTGGTTGCATACTCAGAGCAAAAAGGAATTTGCTTTAACAGAAATATACCAGAATGGGCCTAATGAAATCCGAGAAGCGAAAACAGCAAGAAGCCTGATGAATGTTTTATGTACGCATGGCTGGGTTACCTCGTTAGAAAATGGACTGACGTCTAATAACGTCCATCGTAAAGAAGCATGGAGGCTATTAAAATGAGCAATACTCTTTTTATTTTTAATATTAATGAAGCTCTCGACAAAATACGGGAAAATAACACCTCACAGATTAGCAAAATTAGCAAGATTAGCGAGATTAGCAAACCTATTCGCTCAAATTTTAATGAGCCAATAGATGAATCTTCAATTTCTCTCCCTGCTATTCCTGCTAATTCTGCTAATTTATCTAATATAGTAAGGTGCCATGATTGTGAGCATTTTATTCCAGACAATATCGGGAATGCTTCTGGCATTGGAAGCTGTAACCTTGGTATGATTTGGACGCAGGAGGTTACAGGGCGTTTACCGTTATATTGCTATGCAAATAGGCATTGCGTCAAATTCAGCAGGCTTATGGATTAAATAAGCCATGCTTGATAATATCAATAAATATACAAGGAAAGCCTATGACTTTTAAGCCTGGCATAAGTGGCAATCCTAGCGGAAAACCACCCGGAACCCAGAGTAAGCGTACTCAATTGGCTAAGCTGTTAGAGCCTCATGCGCCCGCCTTGATCAATAAGTGCGTTGAGCTTGCTCTTGACGGAAATGAATCATGTTTACGTTTAGCAATTGAAAGAATCATCCCGCGTGCCAAAAATGAACCCGCCAACATCAGTCTTCCCGTTGGAAAGATTCAACCAGAATCACTGCCAGAGATGGGAGAAAATATTTTACGGCAGCTAGAATCAGGAGACATCACGCTTGAGCAGGCACAAGCATTGCTTAATATCCTTAAATCATACGTAACTATTACTCCCGAGGAGAATGCAAAAGCTTTATCTCTAATAGAAACGTTTGTAAATAAGGGTTTGTTATAAAAAACCCTATATTAGGCGTGATACTTCAATTGAAATAATTTAAGGGACTCACTTACCCTGTAACTGCCGTGCAAAATTTACCAATTGACGTTGTTCTTTTTTATTGACTCGTCCGTATACTTTAATCAGTTCAGCTAACTCATCATCAACCGTATAAAAAAAAGAAGGCGGAACTTTCAGCGTCTTTGCGATCTTTTCTACAATGTCAAAGTCTGGCATATGTTTGCCTGTTTCATATTGATTTATTCGAGGGCTGGCAACAAATTGATCAATCCCAATAACTATTCCCAATCTTTTCTGCGACAGGCCCGTTTCGAGTCGAGCCTCTTTAAGTCGCTTACTTATGGGTGATTTTCTTGCCACTTTTAGCTTACCATCAATATGTAGATAAACTAAAAGAATCTTAGTTTTTGCCTTGACAGAATACTAAGAGTTTCTTAGAGTCTACGGTTCGCTATAATTAATCGGAGTTAAGCTGAAGGTCTAGCAAGGATGGCAAGCCTCATTTATTCTCACCATGAGAAAACCAAATATATTGCTAACAGTGCTTGATAACTCCACTAGCTGGAATGATGTTTACAAAAATATTTGTAAACATCACGCGCATCATAATCACAACGTGGGCAAAACATTTGAAGAATTTTGTAAGTATTATTACTTAGTAGAACCAACCGTAAAGCACGAATATAAAAATGTCTGGCTTTTTTCAGAAGCCCCACTCGCCGTAAAGAAAAAGCTTAATCTTGGCATAATTGATCATGGCATTGACCTTATCCTAGAAGGCCATGATGGGGCTTTTTCTGTTATTCAGTGTAAATTCAAAACCAATCAGGACTCTAATATTTCATGGACAAAAGATAAATTAGCCCATTTTTTTGCTGAAGGGGATCAAGCAGATTATTATATTGTATTTACAAATGCATCGAGCATCGATAAACATTCACTTTCAAAAAAAGAAAATAAGTTAAAAGTTGTGAACTATTGCCAGCTTATAAATATTTCATCAACGACAATTAATGAAATAAGGCTTCGTGTTTTCGGCTTAACCAAGAAAAGAATTAATGTTAAATCGCCAAAAGAATATCAAAAAATTGCGATGCAAAAAGTAATTAGTGGTTTCGAGGGAAATGATAGAGGTCAGCTTATATTGCCATGTGGCGCAGGAAAATCTCTTGTTTCTTTATGGATAAAAAATGCATTAAAAATAAAGCATACCCTTGTATTGGTTCCATCGTTGGATTTATTGAGACACATTAAAAATGAATGGACCATGAATAGCCATCGCTATGTTCCATATATGTGTGTTTGCTCTGAGAAGGATATTGATAGCGATAAAGACAGGATTGTCACTCACACATATGAAATCAGCGGAAAGGTTTCAACTGATCCAAGCGATATTTTGGAATTTTTAAAAAACAACCAGGAAAGTATTATTTATTGCACTTATCAAAGTTTAAAGGCGGTTTGTATAGCTCTTAAAGGGTCAAAATTTGTTTTTGATCTGGCCATTTGTGACGAGGCGCATAAAACCTCAGGGTGCAAGCTTGGTAAGTTCGGTTTAATTCATTTAGACATTAACATCCCAGTAAAAAAGCGTCTCTACATGACAGCAACACCAAGAGTGCTGTCTGATGCTTTAAGAAATAGAAGAAAAGCGGAAGTAATAAACTATCTTTACGATATGGATAATAAAACTATTTTTGGAAGTGAATTTTATAGAATGAGCTTTAAAAAAGCGATTGATGAAAAGATTTTGGTTGATTATCAAATTGTAGCAATTGGAATTAACGATTCTGAGATTGAGGACGCAATAAAAAAAAGAAAATATGTATCAGACAATGAAACAATTGATGAGGTTGCACACAACTATGCTCTTGAAAAATTCATGCAAAGCCATGACTCAACACATGCAATTACCTTTCATTCTTCAATAAAGAAAGCCAAAGGATTTCAATATAGACATCTCAAGATGTATCATGAAGTATCATCATATCACGTTAATGGAGATATCACTGCTAACAGACGAGATCTATTAATTAAGGAATTTGAAAATTCTCTTAAATCAATAATAACAAATTCACGATGCCTTACCGAGGGTATTAATGTTCCTGCAGTTGATGCTATCTATTTTTGCGATCCGAAAAATTCAAAAATTGACATTATTCAGGCAGTAGGCAGAGCCTTGAGAAGGGCTGATCACAAAAATAAGAAATGCGGTTATATTGTAGTTCCTATTTTTCATAAGGAAAAAGAAAAATTAGAAGAGATAATTGAAAATGGGCCATTCAAAAATTTAATAAGAATAATTAAAGCCCTGTGTTCGCATGACGAGAGACTGGTTGACGAAATTAAAAAAATTAAAGTTGGTATTGGTGAGAAGAGGCTATCATATCAAAATCTTTCAAGTGAAAATATACACAAATTGATAAATTTGACTGGATTTCATGAGAAATTAAAAGAAGGTCTATTCACGCAGGCTATAAGAAAAACTAATAACCACTGGTTGCCTTTTGATAAGGCAAGACAATTTTCACGTGACTTAAAATTAACATCGGTAGTTGAATGGATTTCTTACGCTAAAAGTGGAAAGATGCCGGAAGGCATCCCCACAAATCCAAATGTATTTTATAAAGATACAGGCTGGATATCCTGGCCAGATTGGTTGGGTACAAGTAATATTTCAAATCTAAGTAAAACTAAAGGATTTCTTATATTTGAAAAAGCAAGGCAGTTTGTTCATACGTTAAATTTAAAAAGCCAAAGTGAATGGAAAAAGTATTGCAATGAAAATAAAAGGCCATCTTATATCCCATCAAATCCAAACGCTGTTTATAAAAAGATAGGGTGGGTATCTTGGCCTGACTGGCTGGGTACAGATACCATAGCAACTCAGAAGAGAAAATATCGTTCTTTCAAAAAAGCTAGGCAATTTGTTCACTCCTTGAATCTAAAAAATCAGGAACAATGGGGCAACTATTGTAAAAGCGGTAATAAGCCCCCTGATATTCCAGCAAGGCCGCATTCTACTTATAAGGAAAAAGGCTGGATATCTTGGCCAGACTGGCTAGGCACAGATACTGTGGCAACTCAGAAGAGAAAATATCGTTCTTTTAAGGAAGCAAGAAAATTTGTCCATGCCCTGAATTTAAAAACACAAAAAGAATGGAATAATTATTGTAAGAGCGGCAATAAACCCCGTGATATACCTAACGCACCACACGTTGTTTATAAAAGTCAAGGTTGGGTATCATTGGGAGATTGGTTAGGTACTGGAAGAATTGCAGCTAAAAAAATTAAATTTTTTTCCTTTGATGAAGGAAGACAATATGCTCGCAATCTACGCTTGAAAAGCCAAAGTGAGTGGAGAAATTATATAAAAAATAATAAAAAACCTAACAATATTCCTTCACATCCAGATAGAACCTATAAAAACAAAGGGTGGATATCCTGGCCAGATTGGCTACGGTCCCGGTAAGATGTCGCATATAAAGCAGTTTATTTAGAGTTATTTTTATGAATTTCTGTGTGTAATAAACAACCATTACTTCTTAAATCACTCAATAATTTTTTAGCAACTCCTTTTTTTCGCATGTCACTATCTAAATATAAGTAATAAGTTGCCTCTCCCCGGTCCGATAAAAAATCTAATATTTTCGATAAATATGAAATATCCCGGCCAGATTGATTTTCGCTAAGGTAGATTGGACCTTTGTTTTTTTTATAAGAGATTACATCATTCAAATCGTCAAGATGTATTTTCCATCGGTCCTGACTTTTTTGACCTAGTTTGTATTTTTCAATAATATCGCGTGCTTTGCTTATTGTTGATGGGTCAAGTGAAAAATACTCTGGCAATATTCTTTTGATTAATCTTTTTGAGATTTCAACGCACTTATTTGATTCATTTTTATTTGCAATTGTCTTAATGAGGTACCAGATATCATCATCTGTAATATTTTTATATAAATTGAATGCAGATTTTAAAAAGGATTTTTTTGAATTTTTTATGTCTTTTATACTTTTTAAGGTTACCACTTTTTCTGAATATTCATTATATTTAATGAGGAATTTCAAAAGGACGAAATTTTTTAAATTATATTTTTTATAATTTTTAATTAGCTCATGTAAAAATTCTCTTACATAATATTCAGCGGCTTTAATTTTTCCATGATAATAAATATTTCGAGTCATTAGTCGTCTTGCTAATATATAATGTTCTAATGCCCCTATCCCTTTTTTTGTAATGCCTAATCTGGGATTTTTATTAATGGGAATTTTTGACAGTGAGCTAATTAACCATTTGAGATCGATTTTTCCATAAGGAACGCCACAAAAATGACTATCCCTTAAGAGATAGTCCATTCTGTCAACATCAAGCTGTGAAGAAATTATTTCACTTGCGATGCCTTCCGTTTTGTCTATTAATATGGATGTAATTTTTTTCTTGTTAATTTTTTTATTAAAGGAATTTGGAAAATTTTCGATAAACATTTTTAACCATTCTTTATCATGCTTAATTTTACATTCTTCTACGAGTAACTCATTTTTTATTTTTTCTTTATATTTGATATCAAATAAACTTTCAAATGCATGTGAAAAGGGGCCATGACCAACATCATGAAGTAATGCCGCTACCATTATTTCATGTCTTTCAGTTTCATTTTTTAATCCGATTCTTAAATGCTGGCATACTCGCTTTGCTAAATAGCAAACGCCTATTGAATGATTAAATCTTGTATGAACAGCCCCTGGGAAAATCAAATCACCACAGCCTAATTGTTTTATTCTTCTTAGTCTTTGGAATAGTTCTTTATCAATGAATCTTTTTAACAGCTTCTTTTCATCTCTATCAAAGGCCATGACTCCATGTACAGGATCGTTTATGATATGCGAGCCCATCATACACCCCCAGCCATTTGTGATTCCTAATATTCATTATCCCATAAATACCCTGACCAATAATTGCGCAATATTTATATATAACGTTGGTTTTTAGCTTTGTGCTTTTGTAAGTTGAGAGAAGTCTCTGTCTGAAGTGCGGTATAATTTATATTTAGGCTATAAAATCACCCGCTTTGCTAACTGAGCAAGTGGAGGGTTTATGCTAACTTTTCAGGAAGCAGTTAATGAAGCCAGGAAAAATAAGCAAATTGAGGATCAATTAATTCTCCTCTTAGGTAATGGATTTAGTCAAGCTTGCGGTGAGGTAAACTCAGGAATAGACAATCTGTTCAGCTATGGTAGCTTGCTAGATGTAAAGGCAGAAGCATTACCTAATAGAAAAACTCTCGCGGAATTATTCAACACTGTGGGTACAACAAACTTTGAAGGGGTGCTTTCTACTCTTAATGCTTGTAAAAGAATATATCAATTTATAAGAAATCAAAATAGTGAATCGTTACTCAACGAAATTGACGTTTACTCTGATGCTGTCAAAAAACACCTAATTCGCGCAGTTATAAGTGTAAATCCAGAACAGCAACACCAGATAAGTGATGAATCTCATTTGGCTTGTGGGTTATTTTTAAAAGAGTTTAACTTAATATTTACTTTAAGCTATGACTTGCTTTTATATTGGGCGATCAGAAATTGTTCTCATAAAATACAGGAATTAAGAAAATTTACTGACGGGTTTTCCCTCAAAATTGCTGAAGAAGAAATTTGCTATTGGAGCGATTATTATTCTACTAGATTTTTTTATCTGCATGGGGCGCTTCATTTATTCAATGATGATGAAGATTGCACTTATAAGTTAATAAATCCTGAAATAAAAACGGGCAGTAATTTGAAAGAAAAAATAATGAATAATATTAATAACAATAGGTTCCCTCTAATCGTCACAGAGGGAGATTCGAATAAGAAGCTCCGACAAATACGAGAAAACCCATACCTTAACATGGCAATAAACAAATTAAAGAAGCGCCAAGGAGTGTTATTCATTTATGGTGTTTCATTTGAATATGATGATCATATTTTGGAAACGATTAAGAAAAATCCAAATATTAAAACCGTTTATGTGGGCGTATATAAAGGGAATGACGCTCCCCTTACTAAATTTAAAGAGAAAGTCAGCAGTAAAAATATATCCGCTTTTGATGCTTCTAGTGTAAATCCATGGAAGCCATGTGAAGAAAAAACAAGTAACTAACGGTTTATCTATATTGTTTGCACTGACTATAAATCCAAGCACTATCCGATGATTTTTTTATTTGCGAAGCAAAAACCTGGTTAACGATATTATTAATGATGTGAGTGCAGTACCTCTAGAAATCCATGTGGTTACCTTTCTGGTCTTCTCTGAAGATTCGACGATATCGGCCTGTCTTTTAGCGCTTTGGGCTATCTCTTTCTGAACAGCTAACATCTCTTGCCGTATTTTTACTTCTTGCTGCGCTTTTTGATCGCGTATTAAAATTTCCTGAAAAATCCTATCGCTCTCTCTTGAAATTTGCATAGCAGAGGACGCAGAAAATTTACTATATTCATTTAATCCATATGTTAATTCAGCTTGTTGCTCTGGAGATAGAGTTCTCATTTTTTATCCTATGTAAAAGGTTGCGCTATTGATTCACTAAATCCCGTATCAGCTCTGGGTTTTTCTGAATGCACTTTAAATAAGCGCGGCTAATAGTGTCTGGGTCGCGTTTGTGCTGTTCCCATTTCCGAAGTGTCTCAATATTAATGTGGTAAACCACAGAAAATTCGCGCTGAGATAGCTTCAGTTTTTTGCGCAGCATTTTAACGTCAGGCGAGGTTTCAAGCGTGACAAAGCCTTTCTTTTTGGCCTCTTTGAGAGCCGCAATCAAATCTTTTCCTAGTTTACTCATGTTAGTCACCAAATAGTTCTGTGATTAATTTACGTAATTCTGCTTTCTCGCTGGCATCAATATTTTCTTGGTCTGCTTTTTTAAATAAAGTCACCAACAAAACAATCTGTTCTCCATCATAGTAATAAAGTACCCGAAGGCCGCCACGCTTGCCGCCACCTTTTCCAGTAGCCCAGCGAATCTTTCTGATGCCGTTAGTGCCTGCAATTAACGCACCTTTCTCCGGATCTAGAGCTAGAAAGTCAGTTAAGGCTTGTATAGCCTCTTGGGTCATTGATTTCTTAGCCAGGCGCATAAACCTGGGGGTAGCCTTTATCTCTATCATGGTGCTTTCCTTGTATGATTATAGCACATAGTACCAGTGGTGCAATGTCCTATAGTTGAGCTTCTTTTCTATAGCTAGGGTCATTAATATCAACGACATTGTTCGCTTTTTGGGTTGAATCAATCATCTGCTTCAATTTTTTACCCCAAGCTTCAAGAGCGTTCTTTTTTTCAGAATCGTAGCTATGGCGGTCATAAATGGCTGTAATGTTGCTGTCAGCATGGTTCAGGATCTTGCTGACGACAAGGCGGGAGATACCCATTTCGGTCATGTGGGTAGCGGCGGTGCGGCGGAGGTCGTGAGGAGTGAAATGTTTGATTTTGGCTTTTTCAAAAACGCTATCGCTACGGCGAACGGCTCTATCTATAGATTGCCCTCGCATATGGTTTTTACCATTTTCAGAGGGAAAAAGCCAAGGGGACTCGTTGCTTAACGGCTTAATAGCCTTTAATAGCTCAATAGCCAATTCCGATAGTGGGACGCGCTGGGCAATGCCATTTTTGGCTTTGCTATCCGGAATTGTCCACCAACGGGTTTCAAGGTCAATTTCGCTCCACTCAGCACCTAAAACCTCGCCTTTGCGTTGTGCGGTAGCCAATTGTAGCTTCAATGCCAGCTTAGTTGCTTCGGACATAGGGGCATTATCTAAAGCCTGCCATAAGTCTTTTATTTCCTGTACAGATAGGCAACGATCACGCTGATTTTCTTTTGAAGGGGCTTTTATCGTAGTGCAGGGGGTGGCGGGTATTATGTCCCTCTCTACCGCGAAGTTGAACACTCGTCTGACGCAAGCGAAGGTGCGATTGGCAGCAATAGGAGCCCCCCGTTTGACGATGTCCTCCAACAAGAGAATAACATCACGCTTGGTAATATCCTTGGCTTTGCGTTTACCCCAAAGAGGCTTTACATCCTGGTCTAAAATACGTTTATCCTCTTTCCAAGACCGTTTACGGGGCATTGCCCACTTTTCGATGTATTCGTCTATTAGACCGTCTATAGTGGATGAATCGCGGTTTTGAGCTTTCTCAAGGGCTTGCACCTGGGCGGGGTCTTTTTCTTCAATTTTGAGCAATTTATAGGCATTGTGGTGTTTGATGCGAGCTTCGGCTAAAGAGAGAGTTTTATAATCCCCAAGGGTCATGCGCCGCTTTCTGCCACTAAAGGTATAAATGAAAACCCAAGACTTCCTCCCTGAAGGAAACACCCGAATAGCAAAGCCATCCTTTTCTCGTTTGTCATAAGCGTGCTCCTTGCGTTTGAGTGCTTTGATCATCTTATCGGTGAATTGTTTCATTGTGTCTCCCATTATTTCTGAGGTTCCTCTCAAGGTTCCTCTGTTGGTATGGCTATAGTTGAAAAGCCCTGAAATAAACTGAAGAGATGATATTACGAAAACCCTTAAATTTATAGGGTTTCATGAAAAATTTGTGAAATGATTTGAAACAAGATAAAATGCATTGAAATGAGCCATTGCCCGATTCGTAATCAGTAGGTCACGTGTTCGATTCGCGTCGTCGGCATTAGTTGTTAGTCTCTATCGAAATTTGGGGGTCTTTCCCATTTCAGGGGGCAGTACCTTACCACCTTTTAAGAACATAAGACTCTAACTCGTAATCTATAATTTTCTTGGTTAGAACCTTGAACGGACATGAATGAAAAAATTAGACGTTGTGATTGTGGGTGCTGGAGCTGCAGGCTTAATGTGCGCAATAGAGGCGGGCAAGCGTGGTCGTAAGGTCATGGTGTTTGAGCAGGGCAATAAACCCGGGAAAAAAATTTTGATGTCTGGAGGAGGGCGTTGTAATTTTACTAATTATCACATCAACCCTGGAGCGTATCTTTCTGGTAACCCCCATTTTTGCAAATCAGCCTTAAGCCGCTACACGCAATGGGATTTTATAAATCTGGTAAAAAAGCACCATATTTCTTTTCATGAAAAAACCCTGGGACAATTATTTTGTGATCATAAGTCACAGGATATTCTTACCATGTTATTAACAGAGTGCGAGCAAGTTAAAGTTGAGCTGAGTTTAAATACCAAAATAGTAAACCTCGAAAAAATAAACGATTCACATTTTAAAATAACAACCAATGCTGACGATTTTTATTGCTCTTCTTTAGTAATAGCAAGTGGTGGTTTATCTATTCCCACTATGGGTGCAAGCCCCTTTGGCTACAAGGTGGCAGAACAATTTGGACTTAAGGTATGGCCTACTCGTGCTGGCTTGGTGCCATTCACGCTTCATAGCGACGAAAAAGAAAAATTGGCAGTATTATCTGGCATCAGCGTTTCTAGCCTGGTTAGTAATGAGCGCATCAGTTTTCGCGAAAATATATTGTTTACACATCGCGGCTTAAGTGGGCCTGCCATTTTGCAGATCTCTTCTTATTGGCGGCCGGGTGAAGCTATCACTATTAATTTACTGCCGGATATTGATATTTTTTCCCTGCTTAAATCAGAAAAGCAAGCGCAACCACAAAGGCAATTAAAAACTATTCTAGCAGCATATTTACCGAAGCGCTTAATTGAAATATTTTTAAATCCTCTTTTGGCTGAGGCAAAAATAGCGACTCTTTCTTCTTTTCAATTGGAAGAAATCTCTAAAATCTTCAATCCTTGGCTGGTCAAACCTAACGGAACAGAAGGCTATCGCACTGCTGAGGTAACTCTTGGTGGCGTAGACTGTGATGCTCTTTCTTCAAAAACTTTAGAAGTTTTGAAAGTTCCAGGCTTGTTTTTTATTGGTGAAGTTGTCGATGTAACCGGCTGGCTAGGGGGGTATAATTTTCAGTGGGCATGGGCTTCGGGCTGGGCGGCTGGGCAAGTGGTTTGATGGCCAAATATAGGGGGATCTTATTGTGGAACGCGTGGCTATTTTTGTGGACGTTCAAAACATCTATTACACCGTGAAGAGCGCTTACGGCTGCCATTTTGATTATAGTGTTTTTTGGGGAAGAGTGACTTCTGATAGAAAACTGACAAATGCCTATGCATATGCGATAGATAAAGGGGACTCACAGCAAATCGAGTTTCAGCGAATTTTAAAGACACTGGGGTTTCAGGTTAAACTTAAGCCTTATATTGCGCGAAGAGATGGTTCGACTAAAGGTGATTGGGATGTGGGGATTACTATTGATATCTTAGAGAGTGCGCGTGAAGTGGATACAGTAGTCTTGGCGTCCGGGGATGGTGATTTTGCCATCTTGCTGGCTAAGGTGCAGCAGGATTATGGCGTTAAAACCGAGGTGTATGGGGTGCCAACCCTTACTGCTAATGCACTTGTTCAGGCGGCGCAGAACTTTATACCGATTGAAGGTCACTTGTTAAAACGGTAATGGGGTCAAATCTTGCCTTCTACCTACAGCAGGTTGAGGAGTGATCTCTTATACACTGCCGAAGACGCCAGAGCCTAGATGTCGATTGTAATTAATTTTAAAGTCGCGGAAAGACCATAATTTTTGTGATGGGTCTTGCTTGGTGCTAGCGCTGCTTCGCATATAAAATTTGCTTCTTCAATGCTAGAATTGATTTGTTTTTCTTTTAGTTAAAAAAGCACACACCAGCCCGATCATTTTGTCTTTATCCTTGGGGGCGCTCTCTGCAATTAATAGTGTTATCGCTGTTAATGCTGGTGGTGTAATGCGTGTTAGATCCAGGATTTTTGCACATTGCAAGAACCAAATAAAAGCATAGGCACCGTTCCGCTTGTTTCCATCAACAAAAGGATGGTTTTTAACAATAAAGTAAAGAAGATGCGCTGCTTTTTCTTCGATGCTTGGATAAAGATCATTTTCTCCAAAAGACTGCATTACATTTCCAATGATACCTTCAATGCTATCTTTAGTTCTTTCGACCCCAAAAATGTCAGAGGCTTCGCCTTTTTCAATAAGATTTAGCTTTAATTCGGTCAAAGCTTTGTTTAATTTCGCGGCCGTTAGTGTAACTTTCTTTTTAGTACGTCCCTGCATCGCTAGATTGCCCTTATCATAAGCATCAAGCGAGAACCAGGTTTCAGCAAAGAGTGATACAAGCTCAAGTACGCTTTCATGGTCCATAGCGGAGCCAGCAGGCAGCAATGCTTTTACGTCATTAATAGCTTTAAGAAATTCAGAATAATTCTTTTGAACTCTGTTCCGATTTATTGTAAATCCCTTTTCAATATGGTCTTTTAATGTTTTGGTGGCCCATTGGCGAAATGCGATGGCTTTCTTGGAGTTGGTTCGGTAACCCACAGCTAAAATTACGTCTAGGCTATAAAATTGAACCTGGTAGATTTTGCCATCTTCGGCAGTATGTGCCAATTTTGCACATACTGAACTTGCGTCTAATTCCTTATCTTTCAATATGTTGCGTATATGTTTTGTTGCAACGGAGCGCTCTATCTCGAATATATCAGCAATATGAGCCTGAGTTGCCCAAAGCATATCCGCAGATGCTTCCTGTCGAAGCTTTATTGCACCATTTTTTGTTTGATAAATAACCATTTCATTAGGCGTGGTTTTTAGTTTCATAGATGTTCTCGGTTTTTTAGCGACAGGTCGTGTCAATTATTTGATCAGACAATTTCTGTCAGCGCTGCTGACAGTTTTTTTAAAAATGCGTAGCCAAATTTGGGACACTTAGACATCATACTCCACAACAGCCGACAATCAACTACAATAAAGATATTCAGGTATTTACTGACTTTGTTACAGTTAATGGAATAAAGTTTGTGCCTGCCATGGGGCTCACTTCATTGCTTTGTGCAAGGCGGGCATTAATATTGTGGCAATCCATCAACAGATGGTCGGTGAGCAACCCCGAATTATCTTCTTACACTATTGGGGGATTGGCAGTGCAGAATCATTGGCAAAAGGACTTCGCGCAGCTCTTGATCAAACAAAAAATTAAAGAGTATTGATGAATAAAAATAGCAAAAAATATCCTTCATTTTTGGAAGCCTTTTGGGTTTGGGTGAAAGTGGCTATTTATAGCTTTGGAGGGCCAGCTAATCAAATTGCGGTAATGCATAAATTAATTGTGGAAGAAAAAAAATGGGTGGGTGAGCAACGTTTTTTACATGCACTGAACTATTGCATGTTGTTGCCTGGCCCGGAAGCTCAACAATTGGCTATTTATCTTGGTTGGCTCTTGCATCGGTATTGGGGTGGGATTGTAGCCGGTTCTTTATTTGTTTTACCTGGGTTTCTTACCATTCTTTCGTTAAGTATTATTTATGCAAAATATGCATCGCTTAGTTTTATTACTATATTATTTTATGGAATTAAACCCGCTGTTATTGCCATTGTGCTAGATGCTTTATTTCGCATTGGGAAAAAAGCATTAAAGAAAAAAATCAGCTTTTTGATTGCTATGGCTGTTTTTGTAGGTATCTTTTTCTTTAATATTCCATTTCCCATTATTGTATTTGGCGCAGCAATCTTCGGCTATCTTTCAGGTCGTTTTTGGAAAAGTTTATTATCCGAGGGGGAAAAGTATGATGATGCTCATGAACAAGACCTTGTATCGTGCAATAAATACGTTACTCAGCGTTCAATAGGGCGAACAATTCTCACGGCTAGCGTATGGTTAGCAATTTGGCTTTTTCCCGCAATGTTAACCGTATGGATAACTGGATTTCAGAGTGTTTTTACCCAGGAAGCGATTTTTTTCTCGAAAACTGCCGTTGTTACCATCGGCGGCGCCTATGCTGTATTGGCGTATATTGCACAGCAAGCGGTACAAAATTATGCCTGGTTAAAACCAGGGGAAATGCTTGATGGCCTTGGATTAGCAGAAACAACCCCTGGGCCTTTGATTCAAGTTGTTCAATTTGTCGCTTTCCTAGGTGCATATCGTCATGCGGGTGGTATGAGTCCATTACTGGCTGGAATATTGGGATCGGTTATTACAACATGGGTTACGTTTGCTCCTTCATTCCTCTGGATTTTTACAGGCGCACCCTATATCGAAAAATTGCGAAAAATCCCATCATTACACTCTGCCATGAAAGCCATCACCGCGGCTGTAGTGGGTGTCATCTTAAACCTATCCATTTGGTTTGCATTACATACTTTGTTTCAAACTGTTGTTGAAAAGCATTTTTCAAGCTTGAGATTATATATACCTGCATGGAGTACATTTGATCTAGGCACGGCTATTATTATGGTATATGCTTGTGTGGTTGTTTTTCGTTATAAGGCGGGTCTTTTTACTGTTTTAAGTAGCTCTGTTTTATTAGGGTTTCTCCTGGAAGCTTTAAAATACTACATCTAACAAGGAGGTAATATGAAGAAACTTATTTTAAGCACTCTAATCCTTTTCACCGCATTGGCTTTTTCTTTAGGAAATGCAGCTCCCGCTGAGAATAAGACAGTCGTTGCAGACAGGGGTTCTCCCCCAGGGCTTCAAGGAAAAGGTGGCGCTGAGTTTCCCAGGGGACTAGAAAATCAAGAAAAAATACCGAAAGGTTGGAGTCATGGAAAGAAGGAAGGCTGGGAAAAAGGCGTAGGCAAACATCACCATGACCACCATCATCACCATGGACATGCTCACGATCAGGATTAATACTGTTTATGAAAGACAGTAAGACTTGCTTCCAGCGAGGAAAAAGAGGTTCTCACTGAAGTTGGAAATGAATATCGAGAATATTTGAAATCTCCGATAGGATGAGCAAGTGAGGCATGGGCGGTGATCTTTAATCGTGTGCAGATGGTGCATCTGTCCATGTTGCATTTCGTGGCCTCCAGTCTCGCTAAAATAATACACTCAATCCCAAAGTTAAGGTGTTTTGAACGGCTGATTCATTGGATTTGGTTTGAATGTTTTTAAATGCCCCATAGTCCTGTTCGTGCTCATATTCAGCAAAAATATTGAGGCCAGGCATGAGGCGGTAATAGGGTCTTAGAATATAGCGCATTTGATTTAAACCGCTGCCGAGGGCGGCCTGGGTAACTGTCTTTGATGCTAAAATGCTTCTGACGCCAATGCGGACCAGAAAATTATTTGTGATTTGCGTGTCCCGTGATAATTCTAGGTCTAATTTTGCGCTGCCACTGTGATAGTAAATTCTTGCATCGGTGTCGATGAAATAGGGCATTAAACCTTCAATACCAATGCCAGGCTGCCAATAAGGTATTTTTGCTGGTCGATAAAAATAGCTTGCTCCACCTTTGATTGCCCAGAATTGACTGATCAAATGCCAATAGAAAATGTCTATATCAGCATTTTCAACCGTTCCTTTAAAGACTTCCCCATCGTTGATAAACAATTCAAGTTTATTGTAATCGGGGCCGTATAAGCCTTTGTATGTAAGCCGCTGAGCGTTATTAAAGGGATCAGCGCCCAGGTCTAAAAAGGTTGAAAGCCAGATGCCAGCGTGATGTCCCATAGGATGGTGAACAAGGGCATGGTCAATGGGACGGACTTCATCTACCCGAACAAGGGGACGATTTGTATAGGCAGTATTTTTTTCAATGTCTTGAGGCTTGGCCTCATTTTTGGTGATTTCAATTAAGGTTGAGTATTGAAACACTCGCGCCATTCCCGATGTCATATGGTAAGCCATGTGGCAATGGAAGAACCATTGGCCGCTGGCATCGGTGTCAATGTCGGCAACCGCAGTGCTTCCTGGTGCTACCTCAATCGTGTGCAGCAGGGGATCGTAAGCGCCGTGCCCATTTCGCAAAATGAGCCAATGGCCATGAATGTGCATCGGATGGCGCATCATGGAGTTATTGGTAAAGATAATTCGGTATCTTTTGCTTGGATTTAAAACGATGGGTTTGGCCTGATATTCGGTTTTACCGTTAATCATCCAAGTAAAGTGATTCATGTAGCCGAAGAGTTCCATTTTGATTTCTTCAGCAATGGGCTTGTCTGGGTCGTTTGTTTTTATCCTGGCCTTGAGGCTTTGGTATTTGGTTCCAGAGGTTAAGCTTGCTTCTGATTGATTGGGCTTGGGTGGGTCAGACATCATGTGCATTGCGTGAGGGGAGGAGTCATGTGCCATGCCCTGCATCATCGCTCGTGTGACTGGGGGCGGTTCTGGAAACGGTGATATGGCGTCGTAATTAACAATTTGCTGTGGGCGTGTCATTAATGCGCCATAGATTGCGCCAACTGTGTCGAGAGATTCCGCATAAATGATATAGGGTGTGTCCTTATCGATTTTTACCAAGACGTCAAAGGTTTCACCAGGTGCAACCGTAAAATCATTGACCTCATAGGGTTTAACGTCGTTTCCATCGATGTGTACCATTTGCATGGTATGGCCAGGAATTTTGATATGGAAAATTGTTTCAGCGCCCGCACCGATAAATCGCAAACGAACAACGTCACCCACCTTAACGGAAGCTGCCCATGGATTTGATTTGGCGTGACCGTTTAGCAAAAAGGCATCATAGGCGACATCGTTGATGTCATAAAGGCTCATCCTCATTTGCTGCATCATCTTGTAGTCATCAACTAAATTTTGACGCTCAGCAGGGTCGGCTTTGCGATAGTCATGGATGAATTTAAGCAAGGATGGCTGTAAGGGGAATCGAGGGGAGTAGTAGTCCCCATCTTTTTTTAAGTTAGCCAGGATTTTTTCTGGATTGGTATTGCTCCAGTCAGATAAGACCACCGCAAAGTCTTTGGTGTATTGGTAGGGGGGCGAGGACGGCGGGTCAATGATAAACGCGCCATATAGACCTTGTTGCTCTTGTAGTCCGGCATGGGCGTGATACCAATAGGTTCCTGCTTGCATTAATTTAAAGCGATACTGAAACGATTTGCCTGGTTGAACTCCATGTTGACTCACCTCCAGGACACCATCCATCTGCCAGGGAACTAACATGCCATGCCAATGAATGGCTGTTTCTGTGTTTAATTGATTTTGTACATTGATGGTAACTTGATCGCCTTCTTTAAAATGAAGGGTCGGGGCGGGAATTTGGTCATTAACGGCGATGGCCTTGATTGATCTCCCTGCAAAATTTACATTTTTATAGCCGACAGCAAGGTTCACAACTCGTTCGGCAGCAAAGCTGTTGGCAACGGATAGGCTAAAAAGTAAAAGCGTAAAAAGTCTTTTCATGGAAGTCTTTTTCAATGATAATGGGGTTGTGAACTTTAGACGATTATTGCGGATTGTTGTTCTCCTAAGGGGTTGCGGCCATTTTGTCTTGTTATTGCGGCAATGACTTCTCGCGTTTCACTTTCATTTTGCAGGGTTGCTATGTGAGCGTCTATTAAGCCAATAAATGAAAAAATTATGGCAAGACTTGATTTATCCATGAAATTATCTCCAGAGTGTTGGGATTAAATTCTCTCTTTTATTGATTTACTAAGTCTCGTATTAACTCGGGATTATTCTGAATGCATTTTAAATAAGCGCGGCTAATTGAGTCAGGGTCCCTCTGATGCTGCTCCCATTTCCGAAGTGTCTCAATATTAATGTGGTAAACAGTAGAGAACTCCCTCTGAGACAGCTTTAATTTCTTGCGCAGCATTTTAACGTCAGGCGAGGTCTGTAGCGTGACAAAGCCTTTCTCTTTGGCCTCTTTAAGTGCCGCGATCAAATCTTTTCCTAATTTGCTCATGTTAGTCACCAAATAGTTCTGTAATCAGTTTACGCAATTCAGCTTTTTCGCTGGCATCAATATTTTCTTGATCTGCTTTTTTAAATAGGGTCACCAGTAAAACAATTTTTTCTCCGTCATAGTAATAAAGCACGCGAAGGCCGCCGCGCTTTCCACCACCTTTGCCTGTAGCCCAGCGAATCTTCCTAATCCCGCCTGTGCCAGCAATCAATGCGCCTTTTTCAGGGTCAAGGGCTAGGGAGTCAATCAGGGCTTGTATAGCCTCTTGGGTCATTGATTTCTTAGCCAGGCGCATAAACTTGGGGGTAGCCTTTACCTCAATCATGATGCTTTCCTTATTTGATTATAGCACATAGTACCAGTGGTGCAATGTCCTATAGCTGAGCTGCTTTTTTATTATTATGATTATTAATATCAACGACATTGTCCGTATTTTGAGTTGAATCAATCAGTTGCTTGAATTTTTTACCCCATGCTTCAAGGGCGTTCTTTTTCTCAGAATCATAGCTATGGCGGTCATAACCTGAAATAAACTGAAGAGATAATATTACGAAACACCTATAATTTATAGGGTAAAACGAACTATTTGTGAAATAATTTGAAACGCGATAAAATGCTCTGAAATAACGCTATGCCCGATTCGTAATCACTAGGTCAGGTGTTCGGTTCGCGTCGTCGGCAGTAGATTCCATGCGGGTTTCAGCGGGTTCAAGATTGACTTCATGGGGCACTGGTGGGGCACTCAGTAGTAACAAGTCGCAACAAATCTCAATACTTTCATCGAAGAATGAATAAAGAGTCAGTATAATTACTGCTAGGTTATTTCTGTCCTAATGAGCGTTCACGATGAAGCTTACAATTGAAAAAAGTTTGCCGGATGAGAAAGAGCATTTAAGCGACAAGATTGTTGAATTTAATGCACAGCAAGTCCCATTCCTGCAAGCAGAGCCATTCATTGATTTATCACACTCCTTGAAAACCGAAGGCAATTTATTTGTCGGCGGCATTAGGGCGTTTCTTTATTGCTGGAAGTGTCTTTATATAGATGTGCTGTGGATAGAGGAAAAATACAGGCATCTTGGATATGGTGCGAAGCTGATTGAAAAAGTGGAGGAAGAGGCAGTTAAAAATGGGTGCCACTTGGCGCATCTCGATACCTTCGATTTTCAGGCAAAGGATTTTTACCTGAAACAGGGGTATGACGTTTTTGGAGAGCTGAATGACTGCCCTTTAGGTCACAAACGATTTTATTTGCGCAAATATCTTAAATAAATTCGTACCCAAGGTAATGAGTTTGAGTGAATGACCATGCGAAATAAAATTATTAATGACTTAAATCCACTTTTAAAGCTGGCTGTGCCGCTTGCATTGACAGGTATTATCAATTCTTCAGTTTTCTTTTTTGAGACGTTATTTCTTGCCCATGTTGATCAGCAGACCCTCGCAGCGGGGGCATTAGTGAGCTGGTTATTCGGCGTGTTAGCGACCATTTTATTTGGTACCTTGGGTTCGATCAATATTTTAATTTGGGGCATTGCGTGCTTTAAAGGACACTCATTTTACCTTGTTGGCGTCGATTATTAGCTTTTGGTGTGTAGCGCTGCCACTGGGTTATTTGTTGGCAACCTATTTTCACCTTGGAGGTGTTGGATTCTGGTGTGGTATGGTTCTAGGCGCGTCGAGTAGTACCGTATTACTTTATCGACGCTTTAAATCGCGGTTGCATCGTTATGAGCCGAAAATGTGATGGATATGGTTTTTCTGGGGTTGCTATGACTATTTTTTTAGAAACAAAAAGGTTAATTATTAAGCCATCTGAGCAGGCGGATTTGAATAATTTATCTGCCTTGCAATCAGATCAAGAGGTGATGAAGTATATTGGCCAAGGTGTCCGCAATTTAGAAGAGGTTAAGGGCTGGTTAGAAAAATCGATTTTACATTATAAAAAACATGAATTTAGTTTTGGTTCTGTTTTTGAAAAAGAAAGTGGTACGTTTGTTGGGCAAGCTGGAATAATGTATCTCAACTATGATGATACGCAACCTGATATTGAGATCGGTTATCGGCTACATAAAAAATACTGGAATTACGGATATGCATCAGAATTAGCAAAGGCGCTCGTTCAGTGGGGATTTAAAAATTTATCTGTTGAAAACCTTGTTGCTGTTATTCATCCTGAAAATGAGAGATCACGTCGTGTTTTAGAAAAGATTGGCATGTGTTATGCGGGGAGAATAAATTGCTATGATACCGTAGTAGCCAAATATGTTATTGCCAAAGATAACATTGACCCAAGCAAAATTCAGCTTATTCCAGCCACTTTAAAAGAACATCCCATTATACAAAACATGGGGCGTTTCTATGTCTATGATATGAGCGAATATTTAGGCAGGCAAGAAGGATGGAAAATACCGGAAGACGGGCTGTATGAGTGCATTGATTTTAAAAAATACTGGGAAGACAAAAATAGCTTTCCCTTTTTAGTTCGCTGTCAAAACGAAATTGCTGGGTTTGTGATTGTCGACAAGAAAGGCAGCAACCCTGAGATTGATTTTAATATGGCGCAATTCTTTGTTTTGCGTAAATTTAAAAATAAGTGCATCGGAAAATACG
>CAYVBZ010000015.1:0-37041 GCA_964449835.1 uncultured Coxiellaceae bacterium
CCGACGACCTCTTGCATGCCATGCAAGCGCTCTCCCAGCTGAGCTATAGCCCCATAAATCTTTCTTGAGCCTGCGATTTTAGGAAGGCACCTTGGATTTGTCAAACTTTTATTGCGTTCCGGCACTTAAAGCTTGGCTGAGGCGGGAGGCGACCTGTTCGCGGCCAATCAGGTACAAGGTTAAATCGATCGGGGGAGAGACCGTGCCGCCTGTCACTGCAACCCGGATAGGCTGGGCTAGTTTGCCTAATTTGAGCTGGTGCTGGGTGGCGACCTCATTAATCACCTGATGGATTCCCTCTTTGGACCAATCGGGCAAAGTCTTTAATTGATCACGGACTGCGGTCAAAGGAGCTGCCAAAGCAGGCGTTAAATGGGCCAGGGCCCCTTCGTCATAGACAGGTTCGCCGTAAAAAAAGCGGCTTTTTTCAGCCATCTCTTTCAAGGTTTTGACCCGTTCACATTGGGCTTTGACGATTTCGGTCAAAGGCGGCCCCTTTTGGAGATCGATCCCTAATTTTTCCATATACCAAGATAACCGCTTGGCAACAGCCTCGGGACCTTGGGTTTTCATGTAATGTTGGTTTAACCAGAGTAACTTATCCGGGTTGAGGGCCGCTGGGGCTTTATTTATATCCTGGATCTCGAACCAATCCCTCATTTCAGCGAGGGAGAAAATTTCCTGGTCACCGTGAGACCAGCCCAAGCGCACCAAATAATTCAAAAGAGCTTCGGGTAGAATGCCCTCCTCGCGGTAATCCATAACTGAGGCAGCCCCTTCGCGCTTTGAAAGCCGCTTGCCATCCGGCCCCAAAATCATCGGTAAATGCGCGTAGAGAGGCGGTTTCGCAGCCAAGGCATGCAGGATGTTGATTTGTCTTGGCGTGTTGTTAATGTGATCATCTCCCCGAATCACATGGGTCACACCCATGTCCCAATCATCGACCACCACGGTAAAATTATAAGTCGGCGTTCCGTCGCTGCGGGAGATGATTAAATCATCTAATTCGGTATTGCTGAAAGACAGTTTGCCGCGAATCAAATCTTCGAAGTCCACGCTGCCTTCCTGGGGATTTCTAAAACGCACCACGTAACTGCCGCTTTGCGGCTCTTTCAGGTCACGGCAGTGACCGTCGTAGCGGGGTTTTTCTTTTTGGGCCATTTGCTCGGCGCGCAGGGCTTCTAAGCGCTCTTTTGAGCAATAGCAGCGATATGCTTTGTCTTCTTTTAACAACCGCTCAATGACCTCGCGATAGCGGTCAAAGCGTTTGGTTTGGTAGTAAGGGCCTTCATCGTAGTTTAATCCCAGCCAGTGCATGCCATCCAAAATGGCTTGGACGGATTCTTGGGTGGAGCGCTCAGTATCGGTGTCTTCGATACGGAGGATAAATTTTCCCTTCATTTTATGGGCATAGAGCCAGCAATATAAGGCCACGCGGGCGCCGCCGATGTGTAAGTGGCCGGTCGGGCTTGGGGCAAAGCGGGTAACAACGGTCATGGGCTTTTTTGCCTTGTTAAAAACCGGAAGGCGGTATTGTAGCAGCTAGGTAGAGAGAAGGGGAATTTTTATTGACCTTGCTGCTCTCTACCCATAGAATGCAAACCGATCCGGGTGATTAGCTCAGCGGTAGAGCACTACCTTCACACGGTAGGGGTCAGTGGTTCGATCCCACTATCACCCACCATCTTCCTCCAAAAGCGAGTAGACCTATGACAACCGGCCAAGTAGTCATTCATTCCTTCGAAAGCCAAATTTTAAAAAAGAACCCCCTAAAAGACCCCCACGTCCGAAAGCTGGCCCTCTATTTGCCGCCGGGTTATGGAAAATCTGACAAAGAATACCCTGTTCTCTTTCTGCTCCCCGGCTTCTCCGGTTCTGGCTTCATGATGCTTAATCGCGAGGCTTTTTCCGAAGCCATCGATGAAAAACTCAACCGCCTGATTGCCTCTGGCAAAATTAAACCGATGGTCGTCGTCATGCCGGATTGCTTCACCTATTATGGCGGCAGCCAATACCTCGACTCCGCGGCCCTAGGTCATTACGAAAGTCATTTGACCAAAGAACTTGTGCCCTATATCAAAAAGAATTACCGCGTCAAAGCCGACCGCAACGCCTGGGCCGTGGCCGGAAAATCCAGCGGCGGCTATGGTTCCCTGATTATGGCCATGCGGCATTCCGACATTTTCAGCATCGCTGTTTGCCACAGCGGCGACCTGGGCTTTGAATATTGCTATCAGCCGGATTTTCCACAGGTCATGATTGAGCTGGAAAAATGCGGCGGCATTCCGCAATTCATGAAAAAGTTTTATGGACTCAAGAAGAAAAATGGCAACAGCTTTATGACCTTGAATATTATAGCCATGGCCGCAGCCTATTCACCCAATCTCAAGAATAAATCCCCTCACATTGACCTGCCCTTTAACCTTAAAACCGGTGAAATTCTGCCAAAGATTTGGCAGAAATGGCTGGCCTGGGACCCGGTCCATATGTGCGCCGATTACAAAAAGGAACTCAAGCGGGTGAAACTCTTTGTGGATTGCGGCACCCAGGATGAATTTCGGCTCTATGCGGGGGCGCGGATCTTTAGTGCGCGGTTGAAAAAACTGGGGATCCCTCATGTGTATGAGGAATTTGATGATACGCATATGAAAATCAACTACCGTTATGACCGGTCGTTGGAATTTATTTCGAAATATATTTCGGGATGATCGCCTTAGCCTGCAGGTCTAACCTAGTACAGCGCTTGTTTAATTTTGTCATCCTGAACGAAGTGAAGGATCTTCTGCGTTTTTATTGAAAGATCCTTCACTTCATTCAGGATGACGGTAAGCCGTTCAGGGGGACAAAATTAAACGAATGCTGTACTAGCTTCTTGCTATCTTGCCTTCAATGGAGTGATAATTGGCGCAAAATTATAATAAGTTCTGGAGCATGCCATGCCTATCTTCGAGTATTCCATGCCTGACGTCGTCTGTTCGGCCTGTACTGGCACCGTTGATGGCTATATAGAGCTTGCTCGCAAAAATAAAACCCTGAATCCCGCCATCCGCGCTGTCAATATCGACCTCACTGATGAGCCGCCACGGGCTTACATCGAAGTCGATGAGAAGATGAAAAAGCCTTGCCAGCTGCACTTCCTTCCAGCAATGCCGAAACCAAAGGAATTGGCACAGTTCAAAGATTGCTATATTTTAATCAACCAGCAACTCTATTACGTTTCATATAGCGGCAGCACCGAGCCCGTCAATATTAACGATGGCGAACAGTTTGCCAAAAAGTTAAATGAGCTGCCCCAAGATGAAAAAGCCGACTGTCTGACGCTTTCCCTGGAAGTTGAAAAACAATTGATAACAGACGATGGCGGCTTCGCCCGTCTGGGATGGAAAGCGATACAAACCGAGCTCGATGAGACCATGGAAGGTTCTTTTAGCTTCCTCCTGTCCGAAACTCCCGAATTTCAAATGCGCAAACACCTCATTAAAGGTTCTTTTAGTTTCCTCCCATCCGAAACTGCCGAATCCCAAATGCGCAAACACCTCATTAAGGGCATTATTGGCTTGCTGACGGGCTCAATCATGCTCGGACTCTGTCTGTCCGGCGTTGGCCTGCCCATGGCTGCCATATATATTCTCGGCCTGGCCAGCACTGCCTTGACAGCCTATCTCGGCAAAGAAACCTTTAAAGAAGCGTTCAAAAAGCTTAAGAAAAAACAATTCACCATGCATACGCTTTTTTCGATCAGCACCTTAATGGCCTTGGGTGTATCCATTGCCTCTTTCTTTGTTCCCGCGCTGCCAATGATGTTCGACACCGCCTTGTTGATTTTTGGTTTCTTCCATATTGGCAAGGCTTACGAAAAATCCATCAAGCGCCATCTCAAGCACGCCTCCTCTTATCGCTCCCTGGCACCGACTCAAATTTTAGCCCGCAGCCCGGGGGAAATAGCGTTCCAAAAAAAACTGATTCATGAAATTCAGCCAAAAGACCTCATACGAGTACAGGCCGACGAAGTAATCGGGCTCGATTGCATTTATGCGCCCCCTAACAACGCAGGGCGCAGCATTGCCCTCATTGACCCTTACAAAGGGAGCAACCTGCCACAAACCATTCAAGCCAAAAAAAAGATTCGGGCTGGCTGCCGGGTCCCCAAAGACACAGACTTCATTGAGCTCGAAGTAACAGCGACGGAAGAAGACTCCTATCTCAACTTGCTTGAAAAACGCTCCCATGCCAACCGCGATAAAAAAGCGCCTCTGGAAACCTTTGCCTCCAAGCTGCTGCAATATTTTGTGCCCACGGTTTTAGTCCTGGCCGCCCTTTCTGCCATTGTCATCGGTATTTTGTTCACCCCTCTTACGGCCGTGCAAATCGCAGCGACCATTTTGGCCTCGGCCTGCCCTTGCACGCTCGGGCTGATTATCCCCCTGGCTGTCAAGATTGCCTACACCAAAGCCGTGACCCAGGGCGTAGAGTTCGCGAATAGACAAGCCCTACAGGCAGCTGATGACGTGGATACAGTGGTCTTTGATGTACACGGCACGCTAACCAAAGGTGAAGTACGCGTCATTGACTCTGTGCAGCCGGACAAACAGGCGACCAATCTTTCTCCGCGCATGCTGGATTATCTGGCGGCCATTGAGAGAGAGTCGAAATCGACACATCCGATCGCAAGCGCCATTCAACATTACATTCACAAAGTCCTCAAGCGGCCGCAAGAGTTTGGTCCCGAGGTAAAAATCGAGGAAAACTTGCATTCCGGTATCGTTGCCACGATTCGGGGTGAAACCTTTATTGTAGGTAACAAAGACTTGTTAATAGAGCGTGAATACTTTACAAAAGAGGAAATTCTTGCAGCGGAAATTCCCGGACATGAGGCGGAGCATGTTATCTACCTGGCACGTCTGACGCCTGGAAATGATAAAAAAATTGAAGGCTGCATTTTATTGACCGACCCCCTGCGCAAAGAAGCAGTGGAAGTGGTGCGCAAGCTGCAGGATGAAGGCAAAAGAGTTTGCCTCTGCACGGGCGCGGGCAGGGCCACAGCGGAAAAATATGCTCTCAAACTCGGCATTCCCACAGATGAGGACCACTTCGCTTTCAACTGTGAACCCGACTCTGAAGAAGGGGACATCAAAGCCAACTCAAAAACAGCTTTTATTGACCGCCAGATCAAATTGGGACGGAACCCTGCCATGGTCGGCGATGGCCTGAATGACTCGCGCGCTTTTGAGCGCTGCAAGTTCAGCATTGCGATTGAGTCGGCGACCCGCCGCCCAGCGGCGGAGCAGGAAGCTGAAGCCAGTAGTGAAGACCAAATTAGTAACCTCATAGAGAGTAAAGCCGGCGCGGTGATTCGCAAAACCAAGACCCATCTGTCCTTGTACTCGATTTTGAGCGCGTTTAGTATCTCCCGGCAAACGGTGAGAGCGATCAAACGTAATCTGGCACTTAGTCTTTCCTATAACGTGCTAACAACGCTTGCCATTGTCGGACTGTTGGTGGGAATTGGCTTTGTGTTAAATCCGGCCATTGGGGCGGCGTTGATGTTTATTCAATCGGCGTTTATTTTGACAAGTCTAAGACGGCTTAAGAAGGAAAAACTGACGTATGCAAATGATCCGATTTTATTGGAGCAGGAGGAAACGCTGGGGGAAAGTTCTACGCTGCAGTTGAAGCGAGTGTTGCCTGCTATGCGCCAGGAGGCAAAGCCCAGCGATGATATGCGGGTGAAATATGAAAGTGAGCGGGGGAGTGAATTTTTGGCTTCGCAAGCGAGCAAGAGGCAAATGTCGAAGAAAATTACTTCGCTGGAGGAGTATCCAAGGGAGATAAAGTTGAAGTCCTGAGGCCTTTGCTCTAGAAGGAAGAGAAGTCAGCAGGCCCTTTGATTTGGAAATCACGCCGCAGTTAAAAGGCTTAGGTACGCGTTAAACCCCATTGAAGACTAGGGTATTTACTGATTGCTCCTTGGGTGGAGGCTTCGTATACTCCCTTTTAATGAAGGATTATGGCCAAGGAGAGCAAGTATGTTGCATGTTGGCAAAAGCAAGCATTTCGCTGAACGCTTAAATAAATGCTTGGATGAAGTCGGCGCACCCACAGGTCCGCGTGGACGGTCGGCAATTCTGAGTAAATTGCTACAAATTCCCCGTCAGCAAGCTTGGCTTTTACTGGAAGGGCATCAATTGCCTGATGAGGTTTTGCTGGGTCAAATTGCGCAGGAGTTTGAGGTGGATGTGAGTTGGTTTTTGCCGAAGATAGGAAGCGCCTAATCTAAGCTCTAATTCTCTGCGCCATCTGCTCTGATAAGCGTTTCGCGAGCAAAATCTCAGCAGGCCCCATAGACTTACCCATCTCATCCCGCACCTGAATCGCAGCCGCCTGAAAGGTCGGATTTGTGGCGTTCGCCGCCAGATTAAACCAGGCATAAGCCCATTTTTTATCGTAAGGAAGCCCTTGGCCCTCAGCATACAGTAAGCCCAGCATCAATTGAGCAGACTCCATTCCTTGCAAGGCTGCTTGATTATACCAATAAGCCGCCATTTTAAAGTCCTTTCTCACAGCAATACCCTGCTGATAAAACAATGCAATCATGTATTGGGCATTGGCAATACCGGCTTTGGCCGCGCCATAAAGCCAGGTCATCGCTTGACGGGAATCTTGTGGGACGCCTATTCCTTTATAATAGTAATAACCTAAGGCAAATTGCGCCTCCCCCAGACCTTGACGCGCCGCTTGATAATACCATTGCACTGCTTTCTGCGGGTCTGCGGGAATGCCAAGGCCATTCATAGTCATGTAACCTAAAAGATATTGCGCGAGCGGCAAACCACTTTCGGCGGCTTTGGAGACAAGCTGATATGAAAAAAAGCGATTGACCGGCAGAGTGTCGCCGGAAAAATACCTAATCCCCAAGTTATATTGTGCCTCGGGGATGTTAGCTGCGGCAGCTTGCGCATACCAAGCAGCCGCTTCCTTTTTATTCTGCGCGGTCCCTTGGCCCAAGTCATATTGAAGTCCAGCCATAAATTGAGCTTTCGCTAAGTGTTGATTGGCCGCTTGCAAAAAAAGCTGAAGGGCCTTGGTGTAATCCTGCGCTAAATGCGTGCCATCATGACTGCCATGATAATACAGTAAACCCAAGTTATATTGCGCTTGGGGAAGTCTTAAGGCTGCAGCCTGGGTGTACCACTGTAGTGCGGCAGCGGAATCCCGCGGCAACCCATAACCGCTGGAAGATAAGTACCCCAACATATAGGCTGCTTGAGCAAAATTGCTCTGTTCTTGTTTGGCGGCCGAAGCTTGGAACTGTGAAACGGCTTGACCTAAGTCTCGGGGGGCCCCAATGCCGTAGTATTGCAGCAGGCCCACAGCAAATTGGGCTTCCGGGAGTTTTTGATCGGCTGCCTTTTTGAACCAGGCATAGGCACGTTGGTTATTTCGGACTACGCCGAGTCCTTGAAGATAGAGGTAGCCCAGTTGGTATTGGGCGAAGGGGTTGTTTTTTTGGGCTAAAGGAAAATAGAAAACGTAAGCTTTGGCATATTCTTTGTTTTTGAAAGCAAACTCGGCGTGAGCAAGGGGTTTCCAGTCTTGTTGGAATCGAGGGGGCGGGGCCACTAGTGGGGAGGCAAAAGTGAGAGAGGCAAGTAAAAAGAAAAATATCGCTGTCATGGCAAAGGGCCCTGACTTAAAGCATGCCGGGGTAAACTTCGCGCCGCGGTAATTTATAACGATCTTTGAGTTAGCAATGATATTTTGGATTGCCGCGCTGCGCTCGCAATGACGGGTATTTTTGCATTTAAAAATGAACTTCACTCGTTTTTCTTCTCATCGGTCTCGGGTGATTGCCCCAGCTCCACACAGGGCCCAACGGTTTTTCCATCCGCTTCCTGCGCAGCTTTCGAGGGCGCAGCAGGTGTTTCTTCAGTTTTTTCCGGAGCAGTCACTTCAACATCGCTCGCTTCTTCTTCATGGGGTTTAATTTCATCCAAAACTTTCTTAGTCAATTCGACAACTTCATCCAATTGCGCTTGTGTAATCGTCAATGGCGGCGCGAAGCGGACCACGGTCTTATGGGTTTCTTTCGACAAAACGCCATGATTTAACAATTTCAAACAAATCTCTCGCGCGGAAAATTTTGAATGGACTTCGAGTCCAATCAATAAACCTTTTCCACGGACCTCTTTCACAACCGGCGAGGAAAGGGCCTGCAAGGCCTTTAAAAAATACTGCCCCAAGTCCGCGGCACGTTCAGCTAACTTTTCTTCGACCAGCAGGTCCAAAGCTTTCTTTCCCACAACCGCAGCCAAGGGATTGCCTCCAAAAGTGCTGCCATGATCACCCGGATGAAAAACATCCATTACTTCTTGACGCGCTAAAAAGAGAGAAACAGGCAAGATTCCGCCGCCTAAGGCCTTACCTAAAATCACGCCATCGGGTTTGACCCCCTCATGATCGCAGGCCAGCATTTTTCCGGTCCGTCCCATGCCAGTCTGAACTTCATCACAAATCAATAAGACCTTATGTTTCCTGCAAATTTCCTCGCAGGCTTTCAGATAACCTGGCGGCGGCACAATAATGCCGCCCTCACCTTGAATAGGCTCTACGAGAAAAGCCGCGGTATTATGCGAAATTGCGAGTTCCAGGTCTTGGGGTTTGCCATAATGAATTGTTCGCAGGCCCGGCAACAAAGGACCAAAACCCGCTTGATATTGGGGTTCGGAAGACATGCTAATAATGGCAAGGGTCCGGCCGTGAAAATTGCCCTGACAAGAAATAATTTCGGCCTTATTTGGACGGACACCTTTGACCGTATAAGCCCATTTTCGCGCGGCCTTGAGCGCAGTCTCGACGGCTTCCGCCCCCGAATTCATGGGCAAGGCTTTGTCAAAACCCGTTAACTCACAAGCCCGTTGCAAAAAGGAACCTAATTTATCGGTAAAATAAGCGCGTGAAACAACCCCCAACTGTCCCGCCTGCTCCCGGAGCACCTCCACAATTTTAGGATGGCAATGCCCAAAACTCACCGCGGAATAAGCACTCATCATATCAATATAACGTTTCCCCGCCTCATCCCAGAGATAAACCCCTTCTCCGCGCGTTAAAGTAACCGGCAAGGGTTCATAATTATTCGCCCCATACCGCAATTCCAATTCGACTGATGAATGCATAACCGCCCTCAAAATAGATTTTATTAACATAGCACAAGAAGGGTTTTTAATCGCATTGCTTAGAGCGGACAAAATAAAAAAGTGTTTTCGGCGGTTGTCCTATGAAGCCGTTATCCGAATAGGATGGGAACCTCTGAAGACGCTTTAGGCTTTCCTGGGCTTTCCTTTTACGGATCCCCAGGATGTGCACACCACGCTCCAAGTTAGCTCCCCTGTCTTCTTACTTGATGGTTTCAGGACAGGAACAACCGAAAACACTCATAACTCAGTATAGCCCAGACAGTCTATTTTTCAAATTTTGAACAATTTTTTTGACTTTGGGTGGTATAATATCAGGTAGAGACAGGCGGCAATAAAAAAAGAAACCTGGCAACCTATGGAAAAATAAAGTATTTAATATACTCATTTTATCAGGTTGCAATGAGGAGGCGCCTATGAGTAAAAAGTCAATGATTCCAATACCTTCTGGACCTGCAGCCGTTCATTCGCTCAGTAATGAAGGAAGGGGTATTGCCTCGGTTTCCGGTAAAACGACCTTTATTGAGGGCGCCTTGCCCTCTGAAACGGTCAAATACCGGGTCTTTAAGAAACGCCGTCATTATGACGAAGCGGCCACCCTAGAAATCCTTACGCCTTCTTCAGAACGCACCCTCCCCCAATGTCAGCAATTTGGCATTTGCGGCGGCTGCAGCATGCAGCATCTTGAAGCTTCCGCTCAAATTGCTTGGAAACAAAAAATTCTCCTGGAGCAATTGGTGCAAATCGGGCATGTCACTCCGGACAACATCCTCCCGGTCCTGTCTGCCTCTGCTTGGGGCTACCGCCATAAAGCCCGCCTGGGCGCCCGTTATGTGGCGCAGCATAATAAAGTGTTTGTGGGGTTTCGTAAAAAATTCCGAGGCCAGGTGACAGATGGCGATCTTTGCCATGTTCTTCATCCCAGTATTGGTCAACGCCTCGCTGCTTTAAGCGCACTATTATCGAGTCTCGACGCCAAAGAACAAATTCCTCAAATTGAAGTTGCTGTCGGTGACAATGAAGCGGCGCTTATTTTCAGACATTTAACGCCGCTTTCATCTAAGGACTTGGAGCGCTTTCGTGATTTCGGACGTGAACATGAGCTGCATATTTATCTGCAACCCAACCCCCCACAACCGATTTCGCTGCTTTGGCCTGAGGGAGCTGCGCAACGCTTGAGTTACCGCTTGCCTGAATTTGATCTGGAGCTCCGCTTTCACCCAACAGACTTTACCCAAATTCATCTGGAAATTAATCGCCTGATGGTCAAACAAGCCCTCAGCCTCCTCAGCCCCCAACCGGATGAAGCTGTGCTGGACCTTTTCTGCGGCATCGGTAATTTTTCCTTGCCGCTCGCCCGTTTTGCGAGAAAAGTCACTGGCATTGAAGGCAGTGATCTCATGGTGGAACGTGGCTACGAAAACGCCGCCCACAATCAAATAACTAACCTTGAATTTTTCGCCGCCAACTTATTTGAACCACCGCAAGGAGCGCCTTGGCTTCAACAAACTTATGAAAAAATCTTGCTGGACCCGCCGCGGACTGGCGCCAAAGAAATCATTGAGCATTTTCCGAGGCTTGCGCCCAAGCGAATTGTCTATGTTTCCTGTAATCCCGCTACCTTGGCGCGCGATGCAGGCTTTTTGGTGCATCAACTCGGTTATCGCTTCAAACAAGCTGGAATCATGAATATGTTTCCACACACGAGTCATGTGGAGGCAATGGCTGTTTTTGAAAGGGTGTAATTATGGTCGAAAAGAAGTCTTTATACACTTATACAGCGGAAGGGCAATTGGACCTGCCCGCTTGGATTGAGAAAGTCCAGCACTTCTATCGCCTTGAAAATGTGGGCCTCATTAAAAAAGCAGTCGATTTGACCAACCAATTCAGCAAAGGGCTCACGACTTTTTATGGCAAACCTTGTCTTGAACAGGGCTTGGAAATCGCCGAGCTTATTTTGCAGCTGAAGTTGGACCAAGCCGCGGTTGCGGCAGGTCTTCTGACCACCGTCATGTCCTATGCGCATGCCATTCCTGAAAAAATTGCGCAACAATTAAATGAGGAAGTGCTGCAACTCCTGAAAGGCGTTGAACAGATGGAAACCCTGCGCGATATCCAGAAAGAGATTGTTCAGCGACATGATTACACCCAAATTGACAGACTGCGCAAAATGATTTTCGCCATGGTAAACGACGTGCGCGTGGTCTTGATTGAGTTGGCCGAGCAAACGGTCATCATGCGTGGGATCAAAGACATTAACCCGATCGAGCGCAAGCGCATCGCCGAGGAAACGCGGGACATCTACGCGCCTTTGGCCAACCGCCTGGGAATCGGGCAGCTTAAGTGGGAATTGGAAGATCTCGCCCTGCGTTATATTGACCCGATCACGTATAAATCCATCAGCCAATTTCTATCAGAGCGGCGCGGCGACCGTGAAATTCGCATTCAAACCATGATTCTCACCTTGAAGGAACGCTTGGAGGCTGAAGGCATTCCCTCGGACATCAGCGGCCGCGCGAAACACATCAATAGCATTTTCAATAAAATGCAGAGTAAAAATTTAACGCTGCAAAATATGTATGACATTAGTGCAATTCGCGTTATCGTTCCCACCATCGAGGATTGTTACGCGACTTTAAGCATGGTGCACAGCCTCTGGGAACATGTTCCGGAAGAGTTTGACGACTACATTGTCACTCCCAAGCCCAATGGCTATCGTTCCATTCATACCGCGGTGCTTGGGTCTGACGGCAAAAATTACGAAACTCAAATTCGCACGCAGGAAATGCATGAAGAATCTGAACGGGGTATTGCAGCGCACTGGTTGTATAAAGAGGATAAATCCCATCTTAAGGGCTATAAAACGAAGATCAATTTTCTACGTCAACTTTTAGATTGGCACCGCGAAGTCGCAGAATCTTCCGCCGAGACGGAAGGCCTTACCAGCGAAAAAAAGCTCAATGCCGCCTCCATCAAACAAGATGATTATCTGGACGATCAAATCTATACCTTAACACCCGCCGGCAAAATCATTGACCTGCCGCAAGGTGCGACGCCCGTCGACTTTGCTTATTGTATTCATACCGACGTCGGCCATCATTGTCGCGGCGCCAAGGTCAATGGCCGCATTGTGCCGCTGACGCATGCTTTGCAAACAGGTGACCATGTCGAAATTATGACAATTTCGGAAGGCAGCCCAAGCCGTGATTGGCTCAAAGCAGAAGCGGGTTATATCAGAAGCTCCAGAGCGCGCTCAAAAATCACGCAATGGTTCAAACAGCAAGAAACAACGCAGGTGATTGAGGCGGGGAAAAATATCTTGGAAAAAGAAGCCGTCCGTATCAAAAACCTGGACCTCGACCGCATCGCGCAAAAAATGCAATTCAAAGACAGCTCCTCACTGCTGGCCGCCTTGGGACGGGGACATGTTAAAATTTCTCAACTCGGACAGGTCCTGCAAAAAGAGGGGCCCAAGGCCGCCAGCTTGCCGACCAGCCTACCTGGAAGACACAGCGAACCCAGCTCCGGCTTTATTGTTGCCGGGACCCGGGACTTTTTAACGCGCATCGCCCGCTGTTGCAAACCGATTCCCGATGAGCCTATTACCGGTTATATCACTTATGGCCGGGGCATTTCCATCCACCGCAAAGACTGCCGTAATCTCGCGTCCATCGATCCCTCGCGCATCATCAGTATTAACTGGGACCAAGGCTACCAGGGCGCCTATCCTGTTGATCTTGAAATCTTTGCTCAAAAAGGCGGCGATTTATTAAAAGAAGTTTCTGGTGTTTTTTCGAACGGCAAAATAAACATGATTGCGATGCGCTCTGTAATGGGGCACAATCAGCAATCAATGTGGATCGCGGTCACCATCCAGATCCACAACACAACGGAACTTTCGCAAATTATGGAGCAATTGAAACAATTGCCTCTGGTTATTGAGGTTAAACGGAAAAAATGAATCAAGGAAATAAAGCGTATCAAATTTGTTCTGAGGTCACGGACTTGCCAGCCATCGACTGGAAACTTTGTATTGAATTGGCAAATAATAAGAGCACTGTTGCCCGGGAAATTTTGCTTTTGATTCTTGAGCAACTGCCGCTGGATCTTCGGGCCATTCGGTCTGCCCAAACCCAGAAAAACTACGTGGAACTTTTGCGCTGCGTGCATAAATTGCATGGGGCGCTTTGTTATTGCGGGCTGCCGCGTTTGAAAAACGCGGTGCTGTGTCTCGAGACGGCTTTGAAGCTGGGGCGGGTTGATAAAAGGAGGCTGGGGAAGCTGATAGGGGATTTGGAAAGAGAGGTGGAGGCGGTGTTGAGCAGTCCTTTGCCTGGTTGAGTCAGTTATTTTAGGATAACCTCCCAATCCTTAAGCTGTCATCCTGAACGTAAGTGAAGGCTTTAATTTATAAGATCCTTCACTACGTTCAGGATGACAGCTTAAGGGAGAGGACAGCTTAAGGGATGGGTTGGGAGAGAATTTTATCTGGACAGTCTGTAAAAACCGCACTCACCCCGCAAGAAAACAATTCCAAAGCGCGTTCGGGACCATTCACGGTATAGGCCAAAATAGGCAAGTTCAGTTCTTTTAACATTTGAATCACACTTAAATTCAAGCGCTGTGCATTCACATTGATCGTGGCCGCCCGCAAATCCAAGGCCATTTGCCGGAAATCCGGAAAAATTTCATCCATTAGTAGTCCCAGCAAACAATCCGGCGCCTGTTGGCGCAGTTCTTTAAGCACTTCAAGAGAAAAACTGGAAAACAACCGTTGGGAAAGAGAATGGCCTGCTGCAACCTGCTTTAAAACCTGCATCACTGTTTCTTTTTCTTTTCCAGGACTTGGTTTAATTTCAATATTCGCTGAAAGGCCACTCTCTTCTAAAAAATCAAGGACCCTGGCCAAATTCGGTATCCCTTCTCCACGAAAACGCTGAGAAAACCAAGAGCCTGCGTCCAGTGTTTTTAAGTAACTATAAGGATATTCATGTACAAAACCGCTGCCATTCGTCGTTCGTTCTAAGTTTTCATCATGGAAAACCACGACTTCACCACAAGCGGCCAACATCACATCGAACTCTAGCCAGCGCGCGCCCATGGCCTGCGCTAATTTAAAAGCGCTCATTGTGTTTTCCGGCGCATAGGCAGAAGCGCCACGGTGTGCGAGCAGGGGAGGAGAAAAAATTAAAGATGGCGCCTTAGTCATCCTTTTTCACCAAACGCAGGTATTTTTCGTTTAATTGTTCCGGCGTTTCCGGATACTGAGGATCGGGGATAATGCAGTTCACCGGACAAATGGCAACGCATTGCGGTTCCGAAAAATGTCCGACGCATTCGGTGCAATGGTCCGGCTTGATCTCAAAGATCAGCTCGCCTTGATAAATTGCCTCATTCGGGCAAACCGGCGCGCAGACATCGCAGTTAATACATTCATCGGTGATTTTGAGAGACATCCAGCTATACCTTTTTGTACAAAGCTTTGGCCACATGTTCCGGTACAAAACCGCGGACATCGCCTTTAAAAATAGCGATTTCGCGGACCAGGCTTGCGGAAACATACATGTATTTTTCCGCTGGCATCAAGAACATGCTTTCAATGTCTGGGTCCAGAAAGCGATTCATGCTGGCCAATTGGAATTCATAATCAAAATCTGCGACCGCACGCAAGCCCCGTAAAATCACCCGGGCTTTTTCTTTTTTCACAAAATCAAGCAGCAGGGAGTCAAAGCCTTCAATTTTTACATTTTTATATTGCTTTAAGGATTCAGCCGCAAGCGTTTGTCTTTCTTCTAAAGAGAAAAGCGGCTTTTTATTAGGGTTGGCCGCAATGGCCAAAATCACTTGATCAAAAATACGGGAGGCGCGGTCAATTAAATCGATATGGCCAAAAGTGATGGGGTCAAAGGTCCCCGGGTAGACCGCAATTTGCATAGTAAATCCTCGTCATACAAGTTGGTTAGTTTATGATCAGCTTTCTAGCGCTACACAGGGTATAATTATATCAATAAAGCACAATGAATGTTATGGGACGGCGACCTTATGTTTAAGTTCAAGCTCTCATACGATCGGAACCAAGAACCCTATATCCAAACCAACCTCAACGGCGAAGATTTGCTGCGGATTGCAAAACTTAACAAAGGCTGTGCTTTCTCCCTGGAAGAACGTGATATTTTTGCACTTAGCGGTCTTCTGCCGCATCAAATTGAAACCCTGGAACAGCAAGCGGCGCGGATGTATGAACAATTCCAAGAGAACCGCAGCAATTTGGCAAAAAACATCTATCTCAATGTCTTACATGATTATAATGAAACGCTTTTTTATAAATTACTCAGTCAGCATCTGGAAGAGATGCTGCCGATTGTTTACACCCCCACTGTCGGCGAGGCGGTGGAACGCTTCAGCCTTGAGCTGCGCAAACCTCGAGGCCTTTACCTGAGTTATCCCGATCAAGACAAGCTTGATCAAATTCTTAATCATCGTGATCCCGCAGAGGTCGATTTAATCGTTGTGACCGATGGAGAAGCTGTTCTTGGCATTGGTGATCAAGGTATCGGCGGCATCAATATCGCCGTTGCCAAACTGATGGTCTACACTTTATGCGGCGGCATCAATCCACACCGCACGCTGCCCATTCAATTGGATGTGGGAACTAACAATGAAACACTCTTAAATGATCCCATGTATCTCGGCTGGCGACATGAGCGTCTCACTGGAAAGCCCTACTACGATTTTATTGAAAAATTTGTGCAAGCGGTCGAGAAAAAATTTCCTCACATTCTCTTGCATTGGGAAGATTTGGGCCGTGATAACGCCCGCTGGATTTTGAATGAATACCGGAATAAAATTTGCACCTTTAATGGTGATATTCAAGCGACAGGTGTTGTGACTGTGGCCTCCATTATTGCCGCTATCAAAGCGAGTACTATTCCGCTTGCCGAGCATCGCATCGTGATTTTCGGCGCGGGCGCCGCAGGCTGCGGCATTGCCGATCAAATCTATCTGGCTTTGCAGCATTGCGGTGTCTCGGCTAAAGACGCCGCTAAACAGTTTTGGTTAATCGATAAATCCGGTTTACTCACGCAGAAGACGCCCTCTCTACTCGATTTTCAAAAACCTTATGCGCGAGATGCAAATGAGTTGAGCCGTTGGGAAATCAGAGGCCCTGCTTATGTTGGACTCTATGATGTAATCCGGAATGCGCAACCCACCATTCTCATTGGCTGTTCCACAGTTTCTGGCGCCTTCTCCGAAGAGATTGTGAAAACCATGCATCAGTTTGTCTCAAGGCCCATTATCATGCCGCTGTCCAACCCCCTGACCAAATCAGAGGCCACGCCACATGATTTAATCCGTTGGACCCAGGGCCAGGCCATCATCGCAACTGGGAGCCCTTACCCTGATGTGATTTATGAAGGCAAACAAATTCGCATTGCCCAATGTAACAATGCCTTCTCTTTTCCCGCTATTGGTCTCGGCGCCATCGCCGCAAAAGCAAAATACATCACAGACGGCATGTTGTGGGCAGCGGCCCAAGCCTTGAGTCAATTTTCTCAAGCGCACTATAATCCCTTGGAGCCGATTTTGCCCAAATTAACCGAGTCCAAAAAAATTCGCCGGCAAATTGCCTTGGCCGTGGCCGAACAGGCACGAAGAGAAGGCATTGCTGAAGTAGGCCCCACACTTGATCTTGAGCGGATTATCGATAATATGATCTGGGAACCTCGCTATTACCCTTATAGGAAAGAATAAGCCGTTATGAATGAAAAGCAACATGCCTATCTCACTGCGATGGGCATTCCGGTGTGGCAATTAAAAACTGCTCAAAAAACCCCTCCGCTCGACTGGGAAACGCTGAAAAACGCAGTGGCCCAATGCAGGGCTTGCGGCCTGCATGAGTCCCGCACCCAAACCGTTTTTGGCGTCGGCAATCGTGAAGCAGACCTCATGATCATTGGCGAAGCGCCTGGTTTTTATGAAGATCAACAAGGCGAACCCTTCGTGGGACGGGCCGGTCAATTACTGACCGCCATGCTGAAAGCGATTCACCTGGAAAGAAACCAGGTCTTCATCGCCAACATCTTAAAATGCCGCCCGCCTAATAACCGAGATCCACAACCGGAAGAAGTAAAACAATGCACTCCTTTTTTGGAACAGCAGATTAGTCTCATCCAACCCAAACTGCTCTTGGCAGTAGGACGCATTGCTGCTCATTATTTATTGAACACCAAACAAGCACTTTCTCAACTGCGCAGACAAATTCACCATTATGGCAAAAACAAAATCCCACTGATTGTCACCTACCATCCTGCCTATTTGCTCCGCAATCCAAGCGATAAAGCACAGGCTTGGGAGGACTGGGTTTTAGCTAAAGGAAAATTGTAATCTCCGCAGTAATTCTAAACACAACATTTTGAAAAATATTAAAAAACTAGATATAGTACTATTTTATGGTACCATGCTATGATGAGTCGTTATTTCCATGAGACGATTTTTAAAAGAGGCAAATATCGATGTTGATACATAAAGGTTATATAGGTCATGTTGAATTTGATGATGAAACAGAAATTTTTCACGGCGAGGTCATTAACACACGTGACGTGATCACCTTTCAAGGATCAACCGTCTCGGAAATTAAAAAGGCCTTTAAAGAATCAGTCGATGACTATCTTGCCTTTTGCAAGGAGCGTCATGAAGAACCAGAAAAACCTTTCTCCGGCAAATTCAATCTACGACTTGATCCTGAATTACACCGTCAGGTTTATATTACAGCAAGACAGAACCATATGAGTTTAAATCAATGGATTACCGAGACGCTTAAGCAACACATTCATGAATAGATATGCCTTATCTAAACCGGCTCAAGATGCTGTATAATCAATTGCACACTACGGCGGTTGCGGAATTCGTTTACGTCTAAGCGAAAAGCGGCATAAATTTGTTGGCAGCGGTAGTTTGGCCATTGGGCTTGATCGATGTTAAAGGCGACGGCGTTTAATTGGCGGTTTCCTTTGGTCAAGACCATTTTTAAATGTTTATTGGCCACCAGGCGTTGATCGAGAATGCGGAAGACATCGTCAAAAACAGGTTCGGGAAAGGCTTGTCCCCAGGGGCCTCCGTCGTTTAGCATTTCCGCAGTCGCCAAAGAAAAATCCTCTTCTTGAAGCTCGCCATCGCTTAAAATTTGTTGCTGTAAATCTTCCTCACTCAATTTTTTGGAGAGCACCGCGTTAAAGGCTTGCGAAAAAGCTTCATAAGACGAGCGGTCAATGGTCAAACCTGCCGCCATGGCATGACCGCCGAATTTTTTAATGAGCGTGGGAAATTGCACGGCAAGATCGGCCAAGATATCGCGAATATGGACACGGGAAATTGAACGGGCTGAGCCCTTTAATTCTGTTTCATTGGCGGGCGCAAAAACAATGACAGGCCGATGGACCCGGTCCTTGATTCTCGAGGCTAAAATACCAATCACGCCTTGATGCCAAGACGGATCAAATAAACAAAGGCCTTTCGGTAAAAAAGCATTGTCCTTCCCTTGGAAACCAGCCAAAATTTCGAGCGCTGACTCATGCATCCCCTGCTCTACGAGACGCCGCTCTTCATTCAGCCGATTTAATTTTTGGGCCATTTCCTTGGCTTGCTCCATCTCATCTGTGAGCAGACAATGAATACCAAAAGACATGTCATCCATCCGGCCCGCCGCATTTAAGCGCGCCGCAACAGCAAAACCGAGGTCCGCGGTAGTAACGCGCTCATGTGACTTGCCCGCGATTTCTAAAAGCGCCCGGATTCCTGGAATACAAAAACCCTGACGAATGCGTCCTAAGCCTTGATGGACCATGAGACGATTATTCCCATCCAAGGGCACCAAGTCGGCCACCGTCCCCAAAGCAACCAAATCCAAAAACTGTGACATCTTCGGTAAGGGCAGTCCTTGTTTGTTAAACCAATCCTGCTCTTGCAAATAACGCCGCAGCGCCAGCATCACATAAAAAATAACACCGACCCCCGCGAGATTTTTACTAGGAAAAGCATCTTGAAGTTGGTTTGGATTGACGATGGCATCGGCCTGCGGCAAAGTAGCGCTTGGCAAATGATGGTCGGTAATCAAGACAGCAATACCAAGGGCCTTCGCAGCAGCGACTCCCGCATGATTCGCAATACCATTGTCCACCGTCACAATCAGGGCCGGTTTTTTTTCTTTGGCAACCTCAACGAGCTCTGGCGTCAAGCCATAGCCAAAAGCAAAGCGATTTGGCACTAAAAAATCGACCTCTTTTGCGCCAAAGCTTTTTAAAGCTCGAACGGCCAAAGCCGTGCTCGTCGCACCATCCGCGTCAAAATCGCCGACGATCAGAATTCTGCCTTGCTTTTCTAAGACTTCCGCAAGAAGGACTACGGCTTGATCAAGACCAGATAAACTGCCGTAGGGTAATAAATTTTCCAAGCCGCGTGGGAGCTCTGTGCTGGATAAAATACCGCGGGCCCTATAAATGCGCTGCAATAGGGGATGGAGCTCTCGAGGAAAGGAAGCTGGGTCTCTCGGGATGGAGCGGCGGATTATTTTTTTCTTCATTTTGCTTCCCCCATCCTAGCCTTCCCCTGTGGGGGAAGAGATTAATTTCATTTAATGTTCTGGGTATTTGCAAGCTTTAGAAGCTTGTCGTTGTAACGATTGGTCGCGAGGACGCTCCAGACGCAGCAGGAGATCCACATGAGAATAATCGGCACCGAGAAACGGGCGCTGATTACCCAAAAAGCGATCAGGAGCATGATGATGCCGCCTCTCGCCGTGGCATACAGTAACCCGATAGGGCCTAAAAATACAGAGAATAGTAAGGAGAGGGCGAGGTTTTTATAGGGTAAAAAAGGGGTGTGAGGAACTTGGGATGGCATAAAGGGTTTTCTCCTTGGTTTAAAAAAAAAGAGCGCCAAGGCGCTCTTTTTTTTTAAACAGCTTGTTTAGCCAGCGGTTAACTGGTCTTGGATATCTTTCATTTGGTCGGCTTTCATTTTTTGGAAGCCTTTGACGTTTTTTAGATCATCCAACGTTTTGAAATCGCCATTTTTCTTACGATAGGACACAATGGCTTTGGCCTTGGCTGCAGATATTCCTTTAACCTTGGTTAAATCTTTTACATTTGCTTTATTTATGTCCACTTTGACTTGCTGAGTTGCAGCAGCTTGAGAAGTTTGACCAGGCGCTGCAGGGGCAGGCGCTTCATCGGCAAAAGCGGGCAAGGTTAAAGCAAAGGCAGCAACTGCTGCAAGTAACAGACGGTAAAATGACATATTTTCGATCTCCTTGAAAATGATTCATAAATTATTATGGAAAACGTAAGGGATTGCAATATGATCACCAAAGGGAGACAAAAATATTTTTTATGATACACTGCTTTCCGTCGACTTGTTGTAAGGAACCGTCATGAAATACCAAACAAAATTACCTGCTTTTCTGCTTGGCCTACTGGCCTTTTTTTTAGTGAATATGGGCCTTCCCCTTGCCGCCTTCGCAAACCCGGTGATCCCGGTCGCAACCTACGGCGCACAACCGGCTTTCACCCCTGCGGCGCCCAATATTAACGCTAAAGCCTATATCCTCATCGACGCCGATAGTGGACGCGTCATTGTTGAAAAAGAGGCGGACACCCACCTGCCCCCGGCGAGCCTCACCAAGCTCATGTCGCTTTACATCATCTCAAGCGCCCTTAAAAGTGGCGCCGTTCACTGGGATGACAAGGTCAAAATTAGCAGCAAAGCCTGGAAAGCGGAAGGTTCCCGCATGTTCGTCAAGGTCAACGAGGAAGTTCCGGTGCATGATCTCTTCCGGGGCGTCATCGTGGACTCAGGCAATGATGCGACGATCGCCTTGGCTGAATATATCGCCGGGGCCGAAGATGTCTTTGCCAACATGATGAATACACAGGCCAAGCAATTGGGCATGAACAACTCTCATTTTACAGATAGCACGGGTTTACCCAATCCAGCCCACTTCTCAACGCCACGGGACTTTTCTATCCTTGCACAGGCTTATATCAAAGCTTTTCCCGAGGATTACCACTTCTTCTCTGAAAAATGGTTTACCTATAATGGCATTCGTCAACCCAATCGAAACCGCTTATTATGGCGCTACCCTGATTCAGATGGCCTTAAAACCGGTCATACCAAAGAAGCAGGTTATTGTTTAATCGGCTCCGCTAAAAAGAATGGCATGCGGCTGATTTCAATTGTCATGGGTTCCCGCAGCGACTTGGTGCGCACCGAAGAATCCATCCGTCTTTTGAATTACGGTTTCCGTTTTTATGAAACCCACAAACTCTATGGCGGCAAGGAGCCCGTGACCGAAGCTCGCGTTTGGAAGGGCTCTAAAAAAGAAGTTCCCTTGGGTCTTGCTGAGGACTTGTATCTCACAGTCGCCGCCAGCCAGGCGAAAAATGTGCAGAAGATCATCACCGTGAACAGTCCCTTAAAAGCGCCCATCGAAAAAGGCCAAGCCTATGGGACCGTCACCGTTTCTATCAACAATCAAATTCTAGCGAGCAAGCCCTTGGTCGCACTTGAAAGTGATCCGAAAGGCTCTCTATTTCGAAGCATGGCGGACAGCGTGAGCTATACTTTCCACAGAGTATTTTCTAGATCGAGTGAAACCATCAATAATGATTAAAGGGCAAAGCTTGGTTGTTCGGCGTTTAGGCCAGCAGGACTATTTATCCTGCTGGCAAGCCATGCAAACCTTCACGAACCAGCGAACAGAAGAAACACCTGATGAGCTCTGGTTGCTTGAACATCCACCCGTCTTCACTTTGGGTCAAAATGGCAAAATGGAACATCTTCTCCAGAAAGGAGACATCCCCGTCCACCAATGCGACCGGGGAGGCCAAATCACTTATCATGGGCCGGGACAGCTCGTTATCTATACTTTAGTCGACCTCAAGAGAAAACAGCTTTCCATCCGGCAGTTTGTCACCCGCCTGGAACAGTCTGTCATCGATTTTTTAGCCCAGGAAGGCATCCGGGCCGAGGCACAATGTAAAGCGCCGGGTGTTTATGTCCACAGTCGGAAAATTTGTTCGATTGGCTTACGCGTACGCCGCGGTTATGCTTTTCACGGACTCGCCTTCAATGTGGCCATGGATTTAGGGCCCTTTTCTTATATCAATCCTTGCGGTTATGCTGGACTGGAAATGACGCAGCTTTCTGAGTTCAACAGCACCCAGGACCTTGTGGAAACCGGGAATAAATTAGTTATCTGTCTTCGTGAAAACTTGGGCTATTCGGAGCGTCTATGACCAATGAAACCTCTCAGTCAAAACAACGCGGCGCTGAGAAATTGTCCCGCATTCCCATCAAAATTGAACCGACCGTCACGCCCTTGAGAAAACCGGATTGGATCCGCATTAAAGTCACCAGCACCCCGGCTGTCGCAAAACTTAAAAAACTTTTGCGAGAAAACAACTTGGTCACAGTTTGCGAAGAAGCCGCCTGCCCTAATTTGCCTGAGTGTTTTTCTCATGGCACGGCCACTTTCATGATCATGGGTGATAAATGCACCCGCCGCTGCAGTTTTTGCGATGTCGCCCATGGCCGGCCAGACCCTCTGGATCCGCAGGAACCTGCCAATTTAGCTAAAACCATCGCGGCCATGCAGCTGCGTTATGTCGTGATTACCTCTGTGGACCGCGACGACTTGAAGGACGGCGGCGCGGGGCATTTTGTAGCCTGTATTGAGGCGGTCCGGGAAAAAAATCCAAAGATCCAAATTGAAATCCTGGTTCCAGATTACCGCGGACGCATGGAAATCGCCCTGGAAATCAGCGCCAAGGCCTTACCGGATGTCTTCAATCACAATATTGAGACCGTGCCCCGCTTGTATAAACAAGCACGGCCTGGATCGGACTATGCGCATTCCCTGCGTTTACTGCAAGAATTTAAAAGGCTTTTTCCTCAAGTTCCTACTAAATCGGGTATAATGCTAGGCTTAGGCGAGACTGATGAAGAAATCCTGCAAACCTTAAAGGATTTGCGCGCACATGAGGTCGACATGGTCACCTTAGGACAGTACCTCCAGCCCAGCCGGCACCATCTGCCGGTGTCACGTTTTGTCACCCCTGAACAATTTAAAATCTTTGGTGAAGCGGCCAAAGAACTTGGTTTTAAAAAAATCGCAAGTGGCCCCCTAGTACGGTCTTCCTATCATGCGGACAAGCAGGCAGCGGGGGAAAAGGTAAGTTGAAGCCCTTCGAGACGCCGCGCCGCACGCACATCCTGAAGTGGCTGCAAAGCAGCCGTCTCAAAGGGCCCTGGGCGATCGGTTATAACCTATTAAAGGGAAAAGCGAATGCACGGTGATCTAATTAGTTCAGTGCTACAATGGATGAATACGCATCCCGGCTATGCCTGGCTGATTACCTTTATCATCTCTGCCAGTGAATCCATAGCCGTCATCGGTACCATTGTCCCTGGCAGTATCACGATGACAGCCTTGGGCGCGCTTGCTGGCGCTGGCATTATTCCCCTTTGGAGCACGATTTTTTGGGCTTTCTTAGGCGCCGTGGTGGGTGACAGCATTAGTTATTGGATGGGTTATTATTTCAAGGGACGCATTCGACAGCTTTGGCCTTTTAAACAAAACCTGTCTTTGCTGCTTAAAGGAGAAAAATTCTTTAGCCGCTATGGCGGCATGGGCGTCTTTATCGGACGGTTTATCGGCCCCATTCGTGCCTTGATCCCGCTTGTGGCCGGCATGATGGGCATGAAACCCTTGAAGTTTCTAATCGCTAATATCGCCTCCGCTGCGGGTTGGGCCCCGGCTTATATGTTGCCCGGTATTTTATTAGGCGCAGCTTCACTCGAGTTACCCCCGGATATTGCGACACGAGTCATCTTGATTTTATTCTTTTGGACTCTCCTTCTTTTGCTGGGTCTTTGGCTCATCCGCAAAATTCCTCTTTTCACTCGCCGGCAAATTATCCAGCTCTTTAACAAGCTTTGGCTGCAGCTACAAAGCTCACATGCCAGCGGAATTCGCTTTCTGGGCAAATTGCTCCGCCATCATGACACTGAAAAAACGCCGCTGCAGCTTACTTTAGCTTTTTATTTTCTTGTGATGTGCCTTGTCCTCGTCTTCTTAGCGAATTACATTCAAACTCACAGCTCTGCTACCCTCATGATCAATGAATCCATTTATCATCTCTTCCGCGGCATTTACACGCCTGATGGCCGGAATTTCATGATTTATATCACCCTGCTTGGTCAAAAACAGGTTGTCCTTCCTGTTGCCTGCATTATTGTCGGCTGGTTTTTGGTCACTAAACAATGGCATGTCGCTTTTCATGCCTTGGCCTTGTTGGTTTTAACGACGATTGCGGTGATCGCCATTAAGCATGGGGTCCATAGCACTCGGCCTTGGGGAATTGCCCACACGCCGGAATCCTTCTCTTTTCCCAGCGGGCACACTACTTTAACTGCCACTTTTTATATTGGTCTCGCCCTGCTCATTAACCATGCTTATACAGGCAGGGCCCGCAAAATTTTCTATGCACTCATCGCTTTGATTATCTTCGCCGTCAGTTTATCCCGTATTTATTTAGGCGCGCATTGGTTCACGGATGTGTTGGGGGGATGGCTCTTAAGCGCCGCTTTGCTCATTCTAATTACCATTTCTTTTAATCGAAAAGCGGTCCACCTCGATCCCAGAAGACTGCTAGCTATTACCGTGCTCGTTCTGGGCGTTATTTACATTCTGGTTGCACAGCAATCCCTTACTCAACTGGAAAGCAACTATACTCAATTGAGTCTTCCCACACAGGAAACGGAATTACGGGACTGGAACCAGCAAAATGAGACCTATCTTCCCGAACAAAGGGTCAGTTTATTTGGTTTTCCTTCACAGACCATTAATATCGAGTGGATCGGCGATCTTTCCTCCATCAAGAATACTTTAATGAAACATGATTGGCAGGACCCTCCGCAGCGCGATTGGCTGGATGTTTTGTTCCGCATCTCCGGCATTCAAAGCGCCGAACATTTGCCGCTGATTTCGCAGCAATATTTGGATAAAAAACCTGCTTTGGTGTTGGTCAGAAATCTGAAGGAGGAAAAGAAATTATTGGTTTTGAGACTTTGGCAATCGAATATTATTTTAAAGGGCGACAAAAAACCGCTTTGGGTGGGCGTAGTTGGGGTGGTGCCGAAAACCTATGGGTGGTTGTCACGGCGCTATAAGATGGACATTGATATTACGCCGGATTTGGTTTTTAACAATAATGTGCCAAAAATAAAGATGAAGGTGATTTCGGTGGTGATCTATAATAAGAAGAAAAAGCCGGTACAGACGATTTTGTTGGTGAGATAACCCCTTCCTCCACTAAAAACGTGGAGGAAGGGGGACTTTTAGCTAAGGCCGTGAACGCTTACTTTTTAAACGGGCTCGGAGAAGAAATCTCAAACGCTTCCTTATACTCCTCCTCCTCTACAAACACAAACTTCCTATACTGCTCCAATACACCATCAAATCCCTGTGGAAGCTGATTATACTCCGGGGAAGCCTCCATCTTTTCCTTAGAAAAATCCTTAAATTTCTCTAATGACTTCATTAAATTATGATCTTTCCAGCAAATATAAGCATCATGCGCTTCATTCCAAGCAAGAAAAGCTTTGGAAGATTCACCCTCATTAAGACGATACCGTTGAAACTTCGAGTATTCAGACCTTTTTTTCTGGCCGTTTAACCATAGACTCATCCCGAGTTGGCGGTCCTTTTCTTCTTCTGCATTGTCTCTCTCCTCAAAAAGACTAAAGGATGGACCACCAAAGCGATTCCCTTCCAAAAGTCTGGTTTGTTCCTCGAGGTTCTTTTCCATAGAAAAAAAACTTGCAAGGCAGGTAGAAAGTTTTTTTGGTACTTTCAAAGCCTCATAGCCAACCGCCTCATAATGTTGCATCTGCGAGAGAAGTACGTCGGAAAGGCCCGCTTTCACCCAAGCTTTCTCTTTCGAGTGCAGGTCACGAGGTCCATCGACCTCTTCGATTTCCTCGGAGTCACTGAACTTGTCGATTTCCTCGAAGTCACTGAACTCTTCTGAATCATTCCCTGATATTAATGGTTGAAGTTCAAGGCGGTCTGTTTCTTTTAAATTATTGTTAGGCATCAACCTATTCAAAAAACTTTTCATTTTCACACTCCTATCGTTTTATGTTACGAAAATCATCCAGCAAGATTTTATAAGAGAGGCAATATTACTGCCTCGCGTGAAGAGATGCAATTTACAAATTTAGAACAAAGCTAATAAGAGGGCACTTCAATCAATTGCTGGTCAAAGTGTTGTTCAACCGTTTTGCGTGAGCGGGTGAGAATGGCAAGATACATCATGAGCAGGCTAAAAACGCCTAAAACAACAAAATCCCAGCCAAAAGGAATCACGGCCTTGCCGCCAAAAGACCCATAATAGGAAATCAGCGTGAGCCCTAATAAATAGGGAACAAGCCAAAGTGCAGATTTGATTCCCCTTTGTCCACTTTGTAATTTGCCTCTTAAGTAAGCCAAAGTAAAGAAAGACACACCAATGAGCAAGGCAACGGCCAATTTGTACATAGTCGCCCATCCCGTCCAATAGTTGAGTAAATTACAGAAATAAAAGGCCAGCAAGCAGATTAGATGAGCGCAAGGTAAACGGAACTTTCTTTCTCGATTGGGCAATTCCAGCCGCAAACAAAGTAAAGCCACAGGGCCTACTGCATAAGAGATAACCATCGCAGACACCAAAAAATTGACCATCGCTTGCCACCCCGGCAAGGGCAAAAATAAAAACATGCCGACAGCGAAATTAGTGAAAATGGCATAAACCGGGAAATTTTTACCGTTCAGCTTTGATAATAACGAGGGTAGATAGCCGATTTTGCTCATGGCGTAGAGAATACGGGCTGTTGAAGTGACATAAATGAGGCCGGTCCCTAAGGGAGAAGCGGTCGCATCCATATACAACAGTTTTAACAACCAGACCAGGCCAAGGCCGCCAGCGAGACCCGCGAAAGGGCCAAAGTCGCCCGGGAAAGAGAGATTTTGCCAGCCCTGTGACAAAGCTTTCGGATCCAAAGCGCCAATAAAAGCAAATTGCAGGCCTAAATATAAAATGAGACAAAAAACAACCGAGCCGACCACCGCCAAAGGAATGGCAAAGGCTGACTTTTTAGCTTCGCCAGCCAATTCAACGCCGTGCTTAAAGCCGGTAAAGGCAAAAGCGACTCCGCCTGTTGCGACTGCAGAAAGAATGGCCTTCAAGCGGCCCTGTGAATCAGCCGCGGCCCCGAGATTCGAAAAATTTTCCGGGTGAAAATTAACTTTAATCAACATGACAATGGTCAACACAATCACGGTGATTTTGAAGGAAAACAAAATAAAATTAAGACGCACCAAACCTTTGAAGCTTGCGATATTCATGAAGCACAAGGCCAACATTAAAAGGGTTGCCCAAAATAAGCCAAAGCCCGTTAAAACCACAGCTCCATTGACTATATGGGTCAGGGAAGTGAAGTGGGTTGAAGCATATTGGAGCACGGCTTGCACTTCAATGGGCGCTATAGTGAGCGCGGACAGCCAAGCGACCCAGCCGATGATAAAACTGGCAAAGCTGCCGTGGCTTAATTGTGGAATTTGCGCCGTTCCGCCAGCCACAGGAAGTAAAACTGAGAGTTCCGCAAAAGTCAGGGCGATTAAAACGGTTGCGCCGCCCGCAATGACCCAAGACCAGAGCGCATCTGGCCCTGCAATTTTAGCCGCATAGAGCGGGGCAAAGAGCCAGGCTGAACCGACCATGCCATTAATGCTAATCAGGAGCAGGCTCATCGGGGTAAAACGTCGATTGAATTCCATTTTTTTGACCTAATCTTGTACGGAAAGCTTTCCATTATAGAGTATATTTGGGTCATTAGAAAAGAAGGCTTTTATAATTTGACGCGCTTTTTGTGACTGAAAGTCAAAGGGCCGTGCAAACGGCCATCCAGTTACTCTGCCGGCCTCATATGGGGGAAGAGGATCACGTCCCGAATCGAGGGAGAATTTGTAAATAGCATGACCAGCCGATCAATGCCGATGCCCTCTCCCGCCGTGGGCGGCAAACCATGCTCCAAGGCCACGATATAATCTTCGTCATAAGGCATGGCTTCTTCGTCTCCAGCCGCTTTGGCCGCCATTTGCTTACGGAAACGCTCGGCTTGGTCTTCCGGATCATTGAGCTCTGAAAAGCCATTGGCAATTTCAAAACCGCCCATGAATAATTCGAAGCGGTCCGCTACTTGCGGATTTTCATCATTGGCCCGCGACAGCGGAGAAACTTCGATTGGGAACTCTGTAATGAAGGTCGGTTGAATTAGAAGGTGTTCAACCCGTTTTTCAAAGATGGCATATTGGATTTGACCGATACTGTCTTCTTCCCGGACTGGAATTTCAAGGCGTTTCGCCACTTGTCGGAGGGCCGGGAGAGATTCCAAATCCGCTTTTTTGAGGTCGGAACAATATTGTAGAATGGCTTCTTTGACGGTGTAACGCTCAAAAGGTAAGCCCACTTCAATCGCGCGGTCTTGATAAAGAATGATGGTCGTATGGAAGACCGCCTCCGCTAGCGTCCGCATGAGCGCTTCGGTCAGGGTCATTAAATCTTGATAATCGGCATAGGCTTGATAAAACTCAAGCATGGTAAATTCCGGATTATGCCGCGTAGACAAGCCTTCATTGCGGAAATTGCGATTGATTTCAAAGACACGCTCGAACCCCCCCACAACCAGGCGTTTCAAATAAAGTTCCGGCGCGATACGTAAGAAAAGCGGCAAGTCCAAGGCATGATGATGGGTCACAAAAGGACGGGCGGCCGCTCCACCGGGTAAGACCTGCATCATGGGTGTTTCAACTTCAATAAAATCGCGGGCCTTCAGAAAATCTCGAATGCCATCGATAATGTGAGAGCGGACCAGAAAGGTTTGCCGAGTAGCATCATTCGCTAAGAGATCTAAATAGCGCTGCCGGTAACAAAGCTCTTGGTCGGTTAAACCGTGATACTTGTCCGGCAAAGGACGCAAAGCCTTGGTCAAAAGAAAAATACGCAGGGCCCGAACAGAAAGCTCGCCCGTCTTTGTTTTAAATAGTTTGCCCTCAACGCCAATAATGTCGCCCAAGTCCCACTCTTTAAAGACTTCGTATGCGCCTTCCTCCAGCTCATCCTGTCGCAAATAAACCTGAATGCGGCCACTCATGTCCTGAAGATGGGCAAAGCTCGCCTTTCCCATTTGGCGGCGCGTCATGATGCGGCCTGCGATTTTCACGACAATGGGCTTGGCTTCAAATTCAGCCTCTGTTTGATGGCCATACTCCATGATTAAACTCGCGGCCAAGGCCGTGCGGCGAAAATCATTTGGAAAAGCGCCACCTTGCTTGCGCAAAGCCGCCAATTTCGTGCGGCGTTGTTCAATGAGTTCATTTGTATCCACTACGGGCTGTTGTTCTGACATAGTTTAGAGTCCACTTAATAAGCTTGCTTCAATAAAACGGTCCAAGTCGCCATCCAGCACCGCCTGGGTGTTGGAGATTTCAAGGCCGGTCCGTAAATCTTTGATCCGGGACATATCCAGCACATAAGAGCGAATTTGACTACCCCAGGTAATATCTTTTTTGGTCGATTCCAAGGCCTCTTGTTTCGCGGTCTGTTTTTGTAGTTCTACCTCATACATCTTCGCACGGAGCAGCTTCATCGCTCTAGCTTTATTTTGATGCTGGGAGCGCTCCGACTGACATTGGACAACGAGGCTGGTGGGCAGATGGGTGATGCGGACCGCAGAATCTGTTTTATTGACATGCTGACCGCCTGCGCCGCTGGCGCGATAGGTATCAATGCGTAAATCGGCAGGATTAATTTCAATCTCGATACTTTCATCCAATTCTGCTGAGACAAAAACCGAGGCAAAGGAAGTATGGCGTTTATGGTTGGCGTCAAAGGGTGATTTTCGCACTAAACGGTGAACACCAGATTCAGTCCGCAGCCAGCCGTAGGCATAGGGACCGCCAAAGCGGACAGTGGCGCTTTTAATGCCGGCCACTTCCCCCGCGGACACTTCGACCATTTCGGTTTTAAAACCATGCCTTTCTCCCCAGCGCAAATACATGCGGAGTATCATATTGGCCCAATCTTGGGCTTCGGTGCCGCCGGAACCGGATTGAATGTCCATATAAGCAGAGTTGGGGTCCATTTCACGGGAAAATTTACGCTGAAACTCGCGTTCACTGACTTGCCGCTCCAGCTCTTCGAGTTCCTGGCCCACTAGATCGATAGAGTCTTTATCATTGTCATGCTGCGCAAGCTCCAAGAGCCCCGCAGCTTCATGCAGCAGCTTTTCCAATTTATTGTAGTTGCTGATGGTTTCTTCTAACTGGACCCGCTCACGGCCAACAGCTTGGGCACGGTCTTTTTGCGTCCACAAGCTTGGGTCTTCCTGCTCGCGCAGCACTTCACGCAGACGAACTTGTTTTTGATCGATGTCAAAGATACCCCCGAAGGACCAGAATACGCTTTTCCAAGTCTTTCGTGTGGTTAAGGAGTGATGAAACTTCTAACATGGCTGGACTACTTCATTGTTTTTAAAGAACCTTATTTTTAGCATAAAGCGCCTTTTTTCTCAAGGCGCTAGGTCTAGGCACTTTTTACTCTGAGACTTCTTCAATTCGGCAATCTGTGAAATTATTTACTACATCGCCTAGAGCAGGCTCGAATTTAGCACCCGCTGTTACATAAGCATGCACTTGCCCAGATCTGGGTGTTCTGTGTCTTCCCGCGAACATCCCAGCACAGCTAGCATCATTATTAACTCTAGATCCGTAGATCTCTATTTCAAAAAAATAGTTTTTAGGTCCTTGCAAATAACGATTTGAAACCGAGTATATCGCGCCCGGCATCCCTTCGCCAACAGCATAGTGGGTGTGATCAAAATAATCAGTGCTCGCAAATCCCACATCCGGACATAGAGCCGTTTGACAAGTCTTGGTTAAGGTAATGACGACAACAGAATTATTTGCAGCAAAAAGTATCGGGCTGAAAAGTAGACATGAAAAAAGGAGGAGGTATTTTTTCACAAGAGTATCCTTAAAATTGATGGGTCGCAGTTTAATAAAAAACAAAATATTACTCAAGCGAAGCCTGCAAACAAAGTTGATCAAAGTTGGAGCTAGTCAAATCCCGCGCATAAATCAGGCCGTTTTCCCGTCCTTCAAAGGCGGGATAATAATCCTTGCGCGTGCCTATCAGGACAAAGTCCATTTTCTGATAGAGCGCAATCGCGCGCGCATTGGACTCGCGCACCTCCAAATAAATCATCATAGCGCCTAAGCTTTTGGCGGTTGCCAAAATCTGGCCCAACATTTGGCTGCCAAAACCTTGCCGATGATATTGCGGATGCACCCCCAGATTCAGCAGATGACATTCATCGCCTCGAACAGAAATAATTGAAAAACTAATAATTTTACCTTCTTTCTCAAGCACCCACCCCGGATAGCAGGCATGAAAACAATCCTTAAAAATTCTATCCGTCCAAGGAACCACCTGTGTTGCGTTTTCAATGGCTGCCACTTGGCTTAAATCAGCTTCCTTCAACATGCGAATTGCCATGAGCTTCAAAGTCCTTTTTTAAACTGAAATTCCATTTTGTATTATTCAAATTATATAATCTGAGACAGTTTATTCGATAAATCAAGTTTTCAAGCTGTCTAACCTAGACTCCCTTGGAGTCTAGAGGACTTTTCTTAGGAACATGCCGGTATAGGACAGGGGGTGTTGGGAGACTTGTTCGGGGGTGCCGGTGGTGACGATTTTGCCGCCTTTGTCGCCGCCTTCGGGGCCCAAGTCAATGATCCAGTCGGCGGTTTTGATGACGTCCATGTTGTGTTCGATGACGACGATGGTGTTGCCTTTGTCGCGGAGGCGGTGCAAAACTGTCAGCAATTGGTCGATGTCGTGGAAATGTAAGCCGGTGGTGGGTTCATCCAAGATATACAAAGTTCGGCCCGTATCGCGTTTTGACAATTCTTTGGCAAGTTTAATTCGTTGGGCTTCACCGCCGGAGAGCGTTGTCGCGTTTTGTCCCAGGGCGATGTAAGAAAGACCCACGTCGACCAAGGTCTGAAGCTTGCGTGCAATAACAGGAATGGGGTCGAAGAATTCGCGGGCTTCTTCCACCGTCATCTCAAGCACTTGGTGGATGTTTTTGCCTTTATAAAAAATTTCCAGCGTTTCGCAGTTGTAGCGTTTACCTTGACAGACATCACAGGTTACATAAACATCCGCCAAAAAATGCATTTCAACTTTGATTACACCATCGCCCTGGCAGGCTTCACAGCGGCCGCCTTTGACATTGAAGCTAAAGCGTCCGTCTTTATAACCGCGTGAGCGGGATTCCGGAACGCCAGCGAATAATTCACGGATGGCGGTAAATAAACCGGTATAAGTGGAGGGATTCGAGCGGGGCGTTCTACCAATTGGGCTTTGGTCCACCACGACCACCTTATCGAAATGTTCGAGACCTTCAATATCGTCATAGGGCGCCGCTTCTTGCGAGGTTGCGCCATTTAAGAGGCGGGCCGCAAGCGGCGCCAGGGTATCGTTCACTAGGGTCGATTTGCCGGAGCCGGAAACGCCTGTGATGCAAGTCATCAAGCCAACCGGTAATTCAACATGAATATGTTTTAAATTATTGCCGTGGACGCCATGCAAGGCAATCACCCGCTCGCGTTGGAAGGGAATACGCTTTTTGGGCACAGCGATTTGCAGTTTTTTAGCCAGGTATTGGCCCGTTAAGGATTTGGCTTCTTTCATTAATTCCTTAGGTTTTCCTTGCGCCACGATATAACCGCCATGGACGCCGGCACCCGGCCCCAAATCCACCACATGGTCCGCTGTCATGATCGCCTCTTCATCATGTTCCACTACAATCACTGTGTTCCCCAAATCGCGCAAGTGATGCAGGGTGCGTAGGAGACGTTCATTGTCACGCTGATGCAAACCGATCGAAGGCTCGTCCAAAATATACATCACCCCCACTAGCCCCGAACCAATTTGGCTGGCGAGTCGGATACGCTGGGCCTCTCCACCGGAAAGCGTTTCAGCGCTGCGGCCCAAGCATAAATATTCCAGCCCCACGTCCATTAAAAATTGCAAACGACTGGTCAATTCCTTCAAAATTTTGGTGGCGATTTCACCGCGATAACCCGGCAGCCGCAGACCTGTAAAAAACGCAAGCGCCTTGTCAATCGGCCAGGCTACCACCTCAGGCAAGTTTTTCTTGCCCAGAAAAACATAGCGGGCTGGCTTACATAAGCGGGTGCCTTCGCAAGTTTCGCAGGGTTTATTGTGCAAATACTTACTCAGCTCTTCGCGCACAAAATCCGACTCTGTCTCGCGGTAACGCCGTTCTAAATTCGGGATGACTCCTTCAAAAGGCGAGATCTTGGAATAACGTTCGCCATTTTCGCCGCGATAGGTAAAGCGGATATTTTCCGTGCTGCCATAAAGCAGGAGCTGCTGAATTTTTTTCGGGAGCTTGGCAAAAGGCTGGTCGATACTAAAATTAAAATGCTTGGCCAGGGATTTCAGCATTTGATGATAATAGGAGTTACGCTTGTCCCAACCGCGGATAACGCCTTCCTCCAAACTAAGATCGCGGTTAATCAGAACTAAGTCTGGATCAAAGTACTGCTTAACACCTAAACCATCACAGCTCGCGCAAGCGCCTGTTGGACTGTTGAAAGAAAATAAACGCGGCGACAACTCGGAAAGACTATAACCGCATTCTGGACAAGCAAATTTAGACGAAAAAATTTGGACCGGTCGTGCGGGCCCGTCCATAAAAGCAATGGCTGCGATTCCATCCGCCAAACGGGTTGCCGTTTCAAAGGATTCTGCCAAACGCGTGCGGACATCGGAGCGCACGCGGATACGGTCCACAATCACTTCGATGGTATGTTTTTTTCGTAAATCCAAGGCGGGCGGCTGGTCTAACTCAACCAGTTCATTATCAATGCGCGCGCGGATAAAACCCTGGGTGCGCAATTCCTGCATCAAGTCGATGAACTCCCCTTTGCGCTCACGCACGACCGGCGCCAAGACCATAATTTTCGTTTCTTCGGGCAGGGCTAAAACGATATCCACCATTTGGCTGATGGTTTGGGCCTCCAGGGTATGCCGGTGTTCGGGGCATTGCGGTTGGCCAACCTTGGCATAAAGCAAACGCAGGTAGTCATAAATTTCAGTAATGGTCCCGACCGTTGAACGTGGATTATGCGAAGTTGATTTTTGCTCAATGGAAATGGCGGGTGACAGGCCTTCAATGTGGTCCACATCCGGCTTTTCCATCATGGATAAGAATTGGCGGGCATAGGAGGACAAAGACTCCACATAGCGCCGCTGCCCTTCAGCATACAGGGTGTCGAAGGCCAAAGAAGATTTTCCCGAGCCCGAAAGGCCCGTAATAACAACCAGCTGATCTCGGGGCAAGTCGACATTAATATTCTTAAGATTATGCGTCCGCGCACCGCGGATTTGAATTTGTTTCATGGTTATTTTTTGTGCAGTCCGTTTAGGTTTCTAATTATATCAGAAGTTCGCAAGAATTCCCGCAAGCCCCCATTTCAGTTAGAATACCGGCTGAGCAAATAGGCAAAGCAGCTTATGAACAATAAAATGACAAACTTGGAAAAACGGGCGGTGACCTCGCTTTCGCTGATCATGGCGCTACGCCTGATTGGTTTATTTATGATCGTGCCCATTTTTGCACTTTATGCCAAACAGCTCTCGGGCGCGACACCCCTGCTCATTGGCGTCGCTTTGGGCGTCTATGGTATCACCCAGGCCGCCTTGCAAATTCCTTTCGGTCTCCTTTCAGATTATTTTGGCAGACGCCGAATTATCGTAGCCGGACTCCTGCTCTTTGCCTTGGGCAGCCTGATTGCCGCTTTGTCCACTTCCATTTATGGGGTAATCCTGGGACGGGCCTTGCAAGGAGGAGGCGCGATTGGCAGCACCCTGATGGCCATGATCGCCGACTGCACCCGCGAAGAGCAGCGCACCAAAGCCATGGCTATTGCTGGCATGTCCATTGGACTGTCTTTTGCGCTGGCCATTGTCATAGGCCCCATCCTTGCCCAGTGGCTGCCCATTCAAAATCTCTTTTGGCTGGCTGTTTTATTCAGCTTCATTGCTATTCTAATTCTTTATACTTGGACGCCCAAACCCCAAGGGCTGACCTGGCACCCCAAAACAGGACCCGAGCTAAAACTTTTTTTCACTCTGCTCAAAAACCCGGACTTAGCACGATTAAATAGCGGCATCTTTTTTCTTCATCTGATTTTCACAGCCAGCTTTGTCGTGCTGCCCATCAGCTTAAATAACCAACTCGGCTGGCAAAGCCAAGAACAGTGGAAACTTTACCTTCCCATTCTCTTCATCGCCTTCGCGCTCAGCTTATTTTTTATCGTGATCGCGGAGAAGAAGCGACAAGTTAAATTCTATTTTTTGGGCGGCATTGGTCTTTTAGCCTTGGCCGAACTTTTTTTGGGGCTCTTTCCGGAAAACGCTTTAGGGACTACCACCGCTCTTTGTCTTTTCTTCACGGCTTTTTCACTGCTTGAAGCTTTTTTGCCTTCCTTGGTTTCGCGCACCGCTCCGGCGGCACGCAAAGGCACTGCCATGGGCCTTTATTCCTGTTCACAATTTCTAGGTGTTTTCGCAGGCGGCTTACTAGGCGGCTGGCTCTATCAAAATTTAGGCTTGCTGACAGTGTACCCCGTTTGCGCCGCGCTCTGCTTGCTCTGGTTCCTAATTGCTTATAGAATAAATCCTCCGCGTTATCTCATGACTCGCATCTTCAATTTAGCAGACTTGTTAGAGACTCGAGGACAAACCCGCTCATGGCCGGATTTAGCGCAGCAGTTACAGCGCATTCCAGGCGTAGCAGAAGTAACCTTTCTTCCCGAAGAAAAACGGGCCTATCTCAAAGTTGAGAAACAGGCTTTGCAACACCCGGATTTTCTTCGGATAGAACAACTTTTACAACATCCCCATCACTAAGGAGTTCACCATGGCAAAAGGCAGTGTAAATAAAGTAATTTTGATTGGTAATTTGGGAAAAGATCCCGAAGTCCGTTACACCCCGACAGGCTTGGCGGTCGCGACGCTCAACATGGCCACCACCGAAGCGTGGAAGGACAAACAAACGGGCGCCAATCAGGAAAAAACAGAATGGCATCGCGTGGTTTTCTATCAACGCTTGGCTGAAATTGTCGGCGAATACTTGCGCAAAGGTTCTAAGATTTTTATTGAAGGCCGTCTGCAAACGCGCAAATGGCAAGATAAGACCACGGGGCAAGACCGTTATACCACTGAAGTCATTGCAGACTCTATGCAGATGCTAGACAGCAAAGGCGGCGCTAGCAGCGGCAGTTTTGAAGCGTCCAATGCGGCTACGGAAAAAACGGAAACGAACACAGCAGCCCCTGCCGCTTTGGCGATGGAACCGGCTTTGGAAGGGTTTGACGATGATATTCCGTTTTGAATGACATAAAACTTTAATTGTAAAGATATACAGAGAATATATTTAATATCCTAATTAATATCAAGCAAATTAATAAAAATAAGCCATCATTTAGAGTGTAAAGATAATGATGGCTTTTTTATTACCTCCAGAAAAATAAAAGATAAAAAATATCTATAAATTTATTTTGGCAAAATAGAAATTAGCATATAAATTTCATGTCAATTTAAGGTAATGGATCAGCAGATAAAATAGGAAGTCTCACTATGCAAGTTATCAAACA
>CAYVBZ010000016.1:0-13483 GCA_964449835.1 uncultured Coxiellaceae bacterium
CTCAAATAAAAAATTTGCTTTCTGAGGAAGTTAATATTATTGACCATTTTTCAGTACAAGCTCAGTTTTTAGAAGAGAAAGCGAAAACTTTGCTCGACGCTACTCATGCCTTAAAAGGCATTATTTCTGATTGCCGACGAAATAAATCGATTCCCTGGGAGACTATTATCAAATTAATTGAGGTATATCAAATGACGCAGCAATTAGAGAAAACATGGGTTGGCAAAGTATTAACACCGGATGAGTTAAAAGAATATGCGAAATTTTCACAAGATTTAAAAAATCGTTTTACGGATGAGATGAAAAAATCGTATGAAAACGAATGGGCCGATATTATCAGTCAGGTGAATGAGAACCTTGATCAAAATCCTGCGGGTCCTCTTGGTATTGCCATTGGCAGGCGCAGCATGAACTGGGTCAATAGGGTGTATACGGCTGATCATGCAGGTTTAAGAACTTCTATTTGGGTGAAAGGGTTTAAAGAAGGACACGGTGCAGATGAGCATGGTTTATCGGCCAAAGCGGTTGCTTGGTTAGACCAGGCCCATAGCGCATACTATAAAGACCGCATTTTTAAAGTGATTGATCAAATTGGCAAGAAATCACATTATGCTGTTTTGAAGGCATGGAGCGATCTGCTCGTGGACATGTTTGGAGATCAAGAGAAATTGAAGGATGATTTTTTTCAGGAAGTGATAAAGGATGAAAAAATCAGTCAAACAGCGAAAGATTGGCTTTTAAAAGCATATAAAAAGAAGAGCTAACGTTATGAAGAGCCACCTTGGTTTGCTTAGGGTGGCTTTGATTTTTTCATGGGGATAACAATAAACTACAATAAAATGTCCTCAGGACGAACGGTTTTAAATAATGATTGAAATTAGCTAGTTATGCAAAAAATGCCTTGAAATTAGCTATTTATGCAACAGAGCCAGCTTTGAACTATAATATATGTAATCGCTAATTTTAAGTTGTCGGAGTTCCCCATGAAGACGAGAAAATCGAGGGTAGTGAATCGCATTGAGGCTGTGCGGAAGAAGCTTGAAAAATTAGGGAAAACTGACGATGAGAACAAACAGTTTTCCGAGGAACAGGCAAATAGCCTACAAAAGGAAGACAAAGACGAAATAGAGAGCGAAGAAGAGAGCGAAGACGAAGAAAAAATAGAGAGCCCCGAGCCCTTGAAAGGATATTTTGAAGAATTAAAAATTCTATTGAAAGAAGAAGATCAAAAAAACATTTTAGACCTCAAAGATTTAGCTTTAAAAGCCATTCTCATTTTTAAAATTTTTCAAGAAATCTGCAAGCAAAAAATATTCCAAGGGTTATCTGTATCAGTAGAACCCGTATATCGTAATTCTGGTGGCGAGATTAGCGAGATGCTTCCGATGCTACCGAGACCCACAATAAAATTAACAGAAGAAACTAGACAGGGTGAAAATGATTCCCCCTTAAATTCATATAGGACTGATCTTAAGAAATACCTCAACGAGCTATTGGCTATCTATAACGAGTCTAAAAAAGAAATGGATTTGCGTGTTTCGACACTAGAGGAGTCTGACTTCAAGAAAGCAAAAAATGGTGAAGACTTAGATGCTATTAAAATGGAAATTAACGATGCCATGAAAAACTTGGAAAAACAAGGCCTGATTTTAAATAATGATGGACCCATGGAGTTAATATATTATGACCATAAAATTCTTCTAGAAAAAATTGAAGAAAAGCGCCCGCAGTTTAGTAAAGAGATTATAGAAAATGCTAAAAAGAATTTTGAAACTATTATCGATAAAAATAATGAAACAATCGGTTCAAATTTCTATAATAGCCTGATGGCTAAAATTGAAAATCTGCATTTTAACGGCGGAGATTCCGACCAAACCATAATCACGATCTGTGATGATTTTGATAGTATTGATAGCCTCTTGGAGGTATACCATGCTCTAGAGGATAAACTGAAGGGTGATAATTTAGAGGATAAACTGGAGGGTGATGATTTAACTCAGATCACCTTGGAAAAAGGTAAACTTATTCATCTTTCTAATAGTTTAAAAGTTTTATTAGATGAAAAAATCAAAAAAATGGACCCGGTGGAAAATAAAAATGGTCTTAATTTTAATGAATCGCTCCAAGACTGTATAGATAACATTGATCAAGCTATTAATTCCCATCGGGAATTCATACAAGCGTTAGAGGAGGTTGATCCGAAGAGCGAATTTCGAAAAAAACTGATTGATGATTTAAATTTAAAAAAAGAAAATCTTTCTACCCAGGAAAAAGAGATCCGTGCTATTATCGCGGGTGATCCATTTAAAAATATCAAGACTGTCAATCAAGTGAAAGAGCCGGGCGTTGAAGAAGTTAGTGATTTTCTCGATGAAGTTGGTGTGATCATTAGACTCCAAAAAAAGTTAGATAATTTTAATGATAAGAATGAATACCAGCTGATTGCAAAACTGAATAAAACACTCGAGACGCGTAAGGATGAGATAAGGAAGTTAGTAGATCCAGTAATAAATAATAAATTACTAATTCCGGTGACCGATGAACTTTTAGCATATTATGAAAATCCAAATACAGATCTGTTTTCTATATTAACCGTAAACAATCAGAATGACCTTGCGGAAAACATTGAAAAATCGATTGCTACTATATCTGAAACCCGCAAGAAAGGGAGGCCGCAGGGCATACTTCCATCAAGAATTATCGAAAAGCTAGATATGAAAGAAAAACAGCTGGAACGCCTACTTCACATTCTAAATGATGATTCATTTTTGACAATGTGCGAAGAGATTAGTGCCCTTGAAGAATATGCCAAAAGACTAGATGGAAGCAGCTTTTTCACCAGCGGAACAATGGCTGCTCAGACAAATAGTGAAATCTTAGTGGGTCAATTAAAAGATGAGGTGCTTCGGTTTATTAATAACAAAGAAATGTCGCCTGAGAATCTTACTGTTTTGATTGAGAAAATCACGACTAAAACGCAAGAGGCCGCAGAGCAAATGCAACACCGGAATATTTTCAGCAAAGCAGTTAATTTTCTAGTGGGCATAGCCTATCAGCCTAATTTTTTCCTCACAAACAGACAAATTATAGCGGACAAGATTCTTCAGGCAGCAAAGAATATCGATGTTAATGTTTTGTCTGGTGAGGCATTGGAACAAGAAGAGAAAGAAGAGTGGCCAATAAAGAACAAGCCGACCCCGACCGACCGCGCAAAAAAACAATCTAAATGACTGAGGTCACTCTAGGCCCTAGAGCAATGCGGCTTTGTTGCCTAAATAGCTAATTTCAATCATTATTTAAAACCGTTCGTCCTGAGGAAGTGCGTAGCACTGTCTCGAAGGATCTTCCTTAATCCTTCATTTTATTCACCTATTTACGCAACAAAGCAAACAAAGCCGCCCCAAGAGTGTCCCTGCAATAAATAGCTGAACTCTAATTCTGGCTCCTGACTTTTAATTCACTTAATATACGGTTAATTTTGGAATGTTAAAATTATGTTTACTTATAGTTGAAAGAGCGGTCGTGCATGCAGAGCTATAGTTTAAATCAAGAAGAGAAGGATGACGCAGAGGAAAAACCCTATAATCCATTTATTCATGGAACGAACTCATCCATTCTGCCCGTGCTAGTCAAAACTGACATGCAGCTTCTATCACCAATTGATATGATTCGCGATTATAAGATTGCTCCAATTTGCGGTGAATTCACTCAAGGGGGGTATACTCGAGCTACCTCGAGGGGTATGCCCTCCTTCGGTCGTGTAAGCGGGGGAAGATATTCGCTCGGAAAGATTACAAGTGATTATACAAATCACAAGCCTAGCAAAACACTGTGGGATTGGGATTTCAGGCAGCCCTATAAATATGCATTTGGCGATATAAATCTATTTCTAATCGAGCTGGTGCGTGATATCCAATCTGGCGAAAAGGAAATTATTAAGAAAATCGATATCGAGTTGCTTTCTGCGCAGGTTAATGCCGTTATCCAAATGTACTATCTGATTTTGCTCATGGGAAAAGAAATTCATCCCGATCTGGAATATATTCGTTCTCTTGATACAGATAAACAAAATGACTTATTCGATGCTGTCTACACACATCTTAATTTTAAATCCCTTTTAGAAAAAATAAAAGAAACTGGCATTAATATAGAGCAAATCTATAAAAATCCGGATGAAGAGGGGCTTAGCCAGCTAGAAACATTGTTAGAGCTTCCGTCGCAATCAATTATAAAGTCTGGTCCAAGCGAAGTTCGAAAAGAAATTGTTCTTGAACAAACAAAAATTTTTATTCGAAAACATCCGGAATATGAGGTTGATCGAGAAATGTACGATCCATTAAATTATGTAACCCATCTCGTTCAGGGGGTTCACCTTGGTGCCTATAGCATCCCAGGATTTATAGAAAATTATGCTCGAGGCTATTTTGGGGATCATTTTTTGGGTCCTGCAGAATCATATATACTTGAAAATATTGAGGCCTTGGAGGAAAGGCTCAGTATGATCGAATCTGTAGTCCAAGATTGTGAGGAAATTGAGCCGCTCGATTACGAAAGTGATTTTATTAAAAACCCTATCCCAATGGTTTTTGTGTGTGAAAATGCGGAAAAAATAGTATTACACAGTGAAAGCAGTGGTGAATATCGAGCTGTTTCACCGTTAAAGATTGGGGTAGATATTCAGCTTATTGCAACAGACACGGAAGAAAATCGATCCAGACTGATTGAATTTTTTGATGAAAAAAATATTTCTGTTGAAGTTGTACTTTATGAGTATTTAACTCAAGCTTATGAAGAAAGTATTAAGGGTTTTGATGTAAGACCACTTGATGAAGGCTATCTATCGCAAGAGTCTGAAATAAGTGAGATTGGTTTAGAAAGTGAAGAAAAAAGAGAGAGTATTAAACCGAAATTAGAGAATACTCCTAATCAAGAAGAACTTCTTAAACTTTTTGAAAAGCAAATTCAACGTCTTTTCCTTGTGTCAGAAAAAAATCCTACAGAGGATACCATGCGGAAAATAAATGGGTTTGCTAAAGTCCATGAACTTGTGGCAAACCATGAGATGGATGAAGCTCTTATTGAGCTTTCAAACCAAGATAACAACGCGATGACTGTTCGGCGTGACTCATGGGTGCCCACTTTATTCAGGCCTTGTGTTGATATTTTACTTCCGACTGAAAGTCAGCGATCAGTACGAGATGCTATAAATCTAATTAAAAGTGACATGCTTTCTCCTAGGTGATTCTTCTACATGGATTTTACGCGGATAATAATTTATATTTGATTATGCTATTACACTATATAAGGCCCTTTAATATGAGTAAAAAAGCACATTCAAAAACAGCAGAGCTCATGCACGCTATTTCCTTGATAAAAAATCCAGAAGAGGCGCTTCAATTTTTTACTGATCTCTGTACACCAGCAGAAATGGAAGCAATGGCTGACCGTTGGCAGGTTGTGCCAATGCTTCGCCAAGGAATCCCTTATCGGACCATACATGACCGTACTGGCGTGAGCGTCGCGACAATAACACGCGTAGCACGGTGTATAAATTTAGGCGAAGGAGGCTATTCACTTATTGCAGATAGAATTGATCATCATTAAGCCAAATAGCTGCTTTGCTCGCTTTTTCCTCGCAACTCCTTGATATCATTTAAATTTTAAATAATTGACCCAAGGTCTTTTTTCAAGTACGCTGTTATAGCGTATTATCACACTAAAACGGTATAACATCGGGAGAATGAACATGAGTGCACGATTGAGATTGGCCATTCAGAAAAAAGGCCGATTAGCAGACGAATCGCTGTCGTTATTGAAACAGTGTGGTTTGCAATTTCGGTTGAAAGAAAACGGTTTATTGGTATATGTGGATAATTTTCCTATCGATTTGTTATTGGTGCGTGATGATGATATTCCAGCTTTAGTGTTTGATGGGGTATGTGATGCAGGCATTGTGGGGGAAAATGTCCTCTGTGAAAAAGCGTATGAGTCTAATGAGCAGAAATATCAAGTCCTTTCAAGGTTGACTGTTTGTGCTTGCCGGTTGTCCATTGCGGTGCCTTTGGAATTTTATTGGGAGGGGCCAAAGAGCCTAGACGGCAAACGCATTGCAACGAGTTATCCGAATTTATTGAATGCCTATCTAAAAAAGAACGAAGTAAGGGCTGAGTGTGTTGTTCTCTCAGGTTCTGTGGAAATGGCCCCCAGAATGGGTATGGCGGACCTCATTTGTGATTTAGTGTCAACAGGGCAGACTTTAGAAGAAAACAAACTTGTGGAAGTTGATGCTGTTTTCAATAGTCAGGCAGTTTTTATTCAAACATTAAAGCCGATTGAAGATCAAAAAAAACAATTGTTGGAAATGTTGATTCGGCGAGTTGTAGCAGTCCAGCAGGCCGATACTCGCAAATATATTTTATTTCACGCGCCGGTCGCGGCACTTAAAAAAATATGTGAATGCCTGCCTGGTGCTGAAACGCCAACCGTTATGCCGCTGAACGAATCAAGCGGCAAGGTTGCAGTTCATGTGGTTTCGAGAGAGAAAATATTTTGGGACACTTTGGAAAGCATTAAGCAACTGGGCGCAACTTCTATCTTAGTTCTGCCAATTGAAAAAATGTTAGTGTAAGGGTGCTATGATGTTAAAACCAATGAGCTGGAACGATTTGTCAAAAGAGCAAAAAAAAGAGTTGCTGCGGCGGCCTAGTCAGAGTCAATCACAAGCTCTTAAAGATAAGGTCGTTGAAATAATCGAAAATGTACAAAGACTGGGTGACAAGGCTCTTCTCACTTACACAAAACAGTTCGATCAAATTGATTTGCAAAGCCTTCGCGTCAGTCAGTTTGAATTCGATGAGGCCATGAATCAAGTTTCGCCTGTCATGGCTAAGGCATTTGAAAAAATTATTAAACAACTCACCCTTTTTCATCAAGAGCAAATGCCAAAAAATTATGTTGTGGAAACATCGCCTGGGATTATATGTGAACAAATGGTTACTCCCATTCAACGTATCGGCATGTATGTTCCGGCAGGTACTGCGCCTTTAGTTTCTACGGTATTCATGTTGGGGGTACCTTCTTTGTTAGCAGGATGTCCTCTCCGTGCCATGAGTGCCCCGCCTAACCCGGCAGGGAAAGTCGATCCCCATCTGCTCGTTGCTGCGCAATACTGTGGAATAAAAGATTTCTTCAAAATAGGCGGCGCGCAAGCTATTGCTGCAATGGCCTATGGCACGGAAAGTGTGCCTAAGGTGGATAAAATTTTTGGTCCTGGCAATTCTTGGGTGACCATGGCGAAAATGCTGGTTTCACTTGATCCGAAAGGGGCGCGGCTCGATATGCCAGCAGGGCCTTCTGAGGTTTTAGTCATTGCTGATGAGAGTGCGGACCCGGCATTTGTGGCAGCAGATTTGCTATCGCAAGCAGAACATGGCGAAGACTCGCAGGCAACCTTGATTTGTATGAGTAAAAATTTTGCGGAGCGGGTAAATGCCATGCTGGTGGCGCAATTAAAAAATTTATCCAGGGCTGATATTGCAGTGCAAGCGCTTAAAGAAAGCCTGTGTTTTGTCGTTCAAGGAGATGCCCAGGCGATTGAAATTTCAAATGAGTATGCACCAGAACATCTCATTCTTCAGGTGAAGGAGCCTAGAAAATATTTGCAAGATCTTCATTCGGCTGGTTCTATTTTTCTGGGGAGTTGGTCGCCCGAGTCAGTAGGAGATTATGCCAGTGGAACAAATCATGTTTTACCTACCGGTGGTTTTGCAAAGTCCTATAGCGGATTATCGGTCCGGGATTTTGTGAAAACTGTGACGGTCCAAGAGTTGACTCAGGAAGGCTTAGCTTCTATTGCAGAAACCGTGCGTGTTCTGACCCAGATCGAAGGTTTAGATGCACACCAGAAGGCAATTGATATCCGGTTAGAAAACATAAAGAGTGGGACTATATGACATTAATCAATAATATCGCGAGAAAATCCATACAAAAATTGGTTCCTTACAGTTCTGCACGTCATGAAAACAGGCAAGAAGGGGTGCGTTTGGATGCAAATGAAAATCCTTTTTGGCGGGAGGATGGTTTCAATCGTTATCCTGACCCTCAACCAGAACTATTAAGACAAAAAATGGCTGAAATGTATGGCGTAAAACCATCTCAACTGTTGATGACGCGGGGCAGTGATGAAGGTGTTGATTTATTAGTTCGTAGCTATTGTGAGTCAAGTCAAGATGCAATTATTACTACTCCCCCTACTTATGGGATGTATGAAGTTGCTGCCAGTATTCAGGGTGTTGGTGTCTTGAATGTCCCTCTTAATATCGAAGAAGGATTTTCTTTTAACAAAGACAATATTCTTGACCAATGGCAACCATTCATGAAAATAATATTTCTGTGTTCACCGAATAATCCAACAGGAAATATTTTAAATGAACTAGATATATTGGCATTATGCGAGGCTTTGAAAAATAAAGCCTTAGTCGTTGTTGATGAAGCCTACATTGAGTTTTCAATAAACACAAGTTTAAGCCGTTATGTGTCGCAATATCCAAATTTGGTCGTGTTAAGGACGTTATCGAAGGCCTTTGGGTTGGCGGGTATCCGTTTGGGCTCTCTTATTGCAAATCAAGATATTGTCAGCCTGCTAACAAAAGTCATTGCCCCTTATCCAATTCCAACGCCAGTTGTGCAGGTGGCTTTAAAGTCTCTGTCGAGTGAAAATCGAGAGCTAGTTAATTCTCAAATTCAAATGATTAGAAATGAGCGGAATAGCTTAAGATCATTTCTAGAAAAGCTCCCTTCAGTAAAATGCGTATATCCGTCAGAAGCTAATTTTTTATTAGTTAAAGTAAAGGACGCTCAGCAGTGGATGTCAAAGTGCATTGATAACAAAGTTATTATTCGCCTGCGAGACAAGCTTTTTGGCCTTCGTAATTGTGTTCGTATTACAATTGGCACAAAAGAGGAAAATAAAAAGCTGCAAGAGGTATTGTCTTATGTCTAAACGAAAAATATTATTTGTAGATAGAGACGGTACCTTAATTCATGAACCATCCGATAAACAAATCGATACCCTGGAGAAGCTTGAGTTTGAGCCGGGCGTGATTCCAGCATTGCTGAGGTTAAGAAGCTTAGGATATCAATTGGTAATGGTCAGCAACCAAGATGGTTTGGGCGGCGCGAACTACCTTCAGTCCCAATTTGATTGTGTACAGGACAAGATCTTACGCCTGTTCAAGTCACAAGGGATTATTTTTGATGCAGTACTTATTTGTCCTCATTTAGAATCTGATCAATGCGAATGTCGGAAGCCGCGTTTAGGACTGGTGTTGGATTACATGGTAATGCCAGAGTTGGACAGAGAGCGCTCGTATGTCATTGGAGATAGGCAAACGGATTGTCTTTTGGCCGAAAGGATGCGCTTGAAAGGAATACTCTATGATAGAGCACAAAATGATTGGAGTAAGATTGCATCACAAATAGAAAATACGATGCGTCAAGCAGCTGTTCAACGTAACACTTCAGAAACTACGATTGAGGCCTTTGTTGATCTAGACAAAGAAAACCCTGTTGAAATTGATACAGGGATAGGATTTTTTGACCATATGATTGAGCAATTGGGCCGTCATTCCGGCATTAGCCTTAAGCTGAAAGCACGTGGTGATTTGCATGTTGATGATCATCACTTGATTGAAGATACTGGGTTGGTAATTGGCCAAGCGTTACGAGAAGCATTAGGCGATAAAATTGGCATTGGTCGATATGGGTTTTTATTGCCGATGGATGAAGCGAAAACAGAGGTGGCGCTTGATTTAAGCGGCCGCCCCTATTTTGTTTTTGAAGGAACATTTTCAAGGGATGAAGTCGGCTCGATGCCGACAGAAATGGTGCCACACTTTTTTCGATCGTTGGCCTATGAGTTGAAAGCTACGCTCCATCTTAAGATGACCGGAAAAAATGCGCACCATCAAGTTGAGAGCTTATTTAAAGGGTTTGGCCGTGCATTTCGGAGTGCGAAACAACGCAATGGAACAAATCTTCCTAGCACAAAGGGTATTTTATGATTGTCATTGTTGATAGCGGCGGCGCTAATTTGGTGTCTGTTATTAGTTCAATCAAACGATTGGGCGTTGATGTGATTGTTAGTTCTTCTCGGCAGGATATTGAAAAAGCAAGCCATGTCATTTTACCGGGTGTGGGATCAGCGCGCAACATCATGAAACGCTTGAATGAACTTAAATTGGTGGAGGTGTTGAGATCATTAACAAGGCCGGTCCTAGGGATCTGTGTCGGCATGCAAATATTGTTCGAGCAATCTGAAGAGGGCCCTACGCCAGGTTTAGGCATTATGAGAGGGAGAGTTGAAAAGCTGCCCATGATGCCAGGGCTTATCTTGCCGCATATGGGTTGGAACAGCCTGGAAGCTATTAAGGCCTGCCGCCTCATGATGGGTGTACCAGCTAATGCTTATGTTTACTATGTTCACGGTTTTGCAGCAGCTGTTACCCCCTATACTGTTATGAAATCACAGCATGGCGTCTTTTTTTCGGCGGTGGTACAGCATCGTAATTTCATGGGCGTCCAGTTTCACCCTGAGCGATCAGGAAAGATAGGTAATCAAATATTAAAAAATTTTGTGGAGATGTCAGATGATTGTTTATCCTGCAATTGATCTTCGATTTGGAAAATGTGTGCGCTTATGGCAAGGCGACTATACTAAGGAAACCGTCTATAGTCATTCTCCTATCATCGTTGCAAACAAATTCAAAAATGAGGGCGCAACCTGGCTGCATTTGGTTGATTTGAATGGTGCCAATAGCCCTGATCAAAACCAAGCACCTCTCATTAAAGAATTGCTCCATTCTTTGCCTTTAAAAATACAAATGGGCGGCGGTATCAGAACAGCTATGCAGGTAGAGGCCTATTTGGCAAGTGGTGCAAAGAGAGTCGTGGTGGGAAGTTTAGCTATAGAATCCCCCGAAATGGTAATCAAATGGCTGAAGCAATACGGTAATGAACAGGTGGTAGTGGCGCTGGATGTTTATCTTGATGAAGAGCGCAATCCCTGTATTGCAACACAAGGATGGCAAAAAAAGAATAAAACCAGTCTCTTTGATGTTCTCCCTTATTATATAAAGCATGGTTTGAAACATACCTTGTGCACTGATATTTCCAGAGATGGCGTTCTGAGTGGGCCTAATATCGAATTGTATCAAACACTTTTAGATCGCTTTCCCAGTCTCCAAATACAGGCGTCTGGTGGAATTAGCTCATTAGATGATATTCGCTGCCTCAAAAACATGGGACTGAGCGGCGCTATAATAGGCCGTGCTTTATATGAAAAGAAATATTCAATGCGGGAGGCCTTGCTATGTTAGGCGTGAGAATTATTCCCTGTCTGGATGTTAAAGATGGGCGTGTCGTGAAAGGTGTGCAATTTAGAAACCACCGAGATTTGGGTGCCATTGAAGAGCATGCGGCATTTTATCGAGATGAAGGCGCTGATGAGTTGGTTTTTTATGATATCACTGCAAGTAGTGAAGATAGGACGGTAGATCTTGATTGGGTCACTCGTCTGTCCTATTTGCTCGATATTCCTTTCTGTGTCGCGGGCGGGATTAGAACGGTCGCAGACGCGAGGGCCGTATTTAAAGCTGGTGCAGATAAAATTTCAATTAATTCTCCAGCGCTAGAAAGACCTGAATTAATTACTGAGTTGGCTGAAGAATTTGGCAGCCAGTCTATCGTTGTTGGCGTGGATAGTTTTAATAACAATGGACTTTATGAAGTGTATCAATATACGGGTTCAGCAGCTAAATCGCAGAAGGCAGGGCGTAAAACTTTGGAGTGGGTAGAAGAAGTTCAAAGACGCGGTGCTGGAGAAGTCGTATTAAATTGTATGAATCAAGATGGTATTAGAAAAGGATACGACATTGTTCAGCTGAGCTTTATTCGGAAAGCGGTCAGCATTCCATTAATTGCTTCCGGGGGAGCGGGTGCGATGAATGATTTTTTAGCGGCATTCCGTGATGCAAAAGTCGATGGGGCCTTGGCTGCCACGGTATTTCATGAAAGACAGATCTCCATCCCGGAATTAAAAAAGGTATTAACTCAAAATCAAGTAGTGGTGAGATTATGACTATATTTGAAACTCCCAATATTAATTGGGAAAAAATAGATTTTCTTTTGCCAGTCATCATACAGGATTATCAAACAGCCCAAGTCTTGATGTTGGGTTACATGAATCCGGAAGCGCTTCAGCGCACCTGCGAAATGGGGCAGGTAACCTTTTACAGTCGAACGAAAAAACGGCTATGGATGAAGGGGGAGACCTCGGGCCATATTCTTCGCGTGGTCCAAATAATGCCTGATTGTGACGAAGATACTTTACTTGTTTGGGTAAATCGTGAAGGGCCCTGTTGCCATTTGAATCAAGAAAGTTGTTTTGGGGAAAAAGACCTGGCAGCGTTTTTTTTGCCACGTCTTGAAAATATTATTTCTTCAAGATATAAGGACCGCCCAGAAAACCACTATACCACGCAACTATTTGATCAAGGCATAAAACGCATTGCGCAAAAAGTGGGTGAAGAGGGGGTTGAGGTGGCTTTGGCAGCAAGCTGTGGAGAGCGAGAAGAAATAATTAGTGAGGCGGCAGATTTGTTATATCACCTGTTGGTCCTTCTAGTTGCAAAACATATTTCACTTCATGAGGTGCTGCTTCTCCTACAGAATAGAAGTCAAAAATGAAAGAAGCATTCATTTCAGTGAGGTAACTTAGTGGGCAAGTTGAAACAGTGAGGATTGTATTTTTTCACCTTCTTCCATGCTGGGCCTCGAATATTTTTGTTTAATTAACTCAAATTCTTGTGTTAGTTTCGAGGCCATGTCTAAACTTGCAATCAAGTCAATTGCTGAGTTAATTTGTTTGATAAGATCTGAATGGTCTTCTTTTTCATTTTCTTTCATCTGCGCTTCAAATTTCTTTAGCAAAGATCTTGCTTTGTTGAAATTAATTTTTTCTATGATTAATTTGTTTTTTCTTTCTGATAAGTCAACAGTAGAATATATTTCTTCTGCGAGACTAGCATAGTCAAGAGCTCTCTGGTAATTGCTTTTTTTCAAATTAACAATAATTAAATTCGAATAAAGATTTAATAGTCCACTTGGAAAACGGTACTGAAAGCAATTTTGATGAAGATCAACTGCTTTTTCATAAAATTCAATCGCGTTCTTATATTTTTTGGATTCGAATAAATAATCTCCCGCTTTCTTGCAATAATCAGACAACTTATAAATATTATTATTCTCTCCAGATAAATAGATCTGATTTTTCGATATTGCTTTAATAATGACGTCCAATGATTTCAAATGTTGATCAATCAATAAAATGTCAAATTTAAAGCCCTTTTCCTCGTCGGCAAAGTTTTCTAGCTGAAAATTAATCGTTTGTAATAAGTCAGCTGTATCAAGACCAAGTTTTATCTTT
>CAYVBZ010000016.1:13583-36369 GCA_964449835.1 uncultured Coxiellaceae bacterium
AGACCAAGTTTTATCTTTTCCTTGTCGTCCGGGTCTTTACAGATGTTGTATGCATAAAAATAAATATCTTTTGCTTTATTATTGGCCGCTTGAATTCTTTTATTTTCTACTTCAAATGCATAATTAATGTCTGCTTTCTGTAGTGCTAACTTTTTAGAAAGTTCAGAGTCGTATTTTTTGAAGTTAATTTTTTTAATTAAGCCGTCATGAATCTCTATTGCATCAATTAGCGCATCCGTTCGATCAATGCCGAATGTTAAACTTTTACCCATCACAAAAGGTGCTGCCAATGTTGAATCGCCCGCATGAAATATTGTTGGAAAATGATCATCTCCTTTATAAAATGAAAGATTAGTTTGGTAAGGCTCTACATTAAATACAGTCAATCTTTGCTTATGAGGATATTTTTTCGATGCTTTGTGAAGTGTTATTGTTGCCTCAGAACGATCATCAGGGTTGTTTCTAAATAACTTTAATAAAATTTTGGCAACAGAAAGTGCAGTTTCTTCGACGCGATCTTTATCTTTTTCTTGCAAACTGGTTTCCGGCATTTGAAAATATAAGACATATTTTTCTGGTTTCTCATCTGAGATATCTGATTTTGACCGCTGTGGATAATGGCGACAGAATGGGATGGCATAACTTTGCCAGCCAAGCTCACGCAATGCTTCAATCGCAAGCGCATAAGAAACCGGATTCAAATTGTGGGTCTCAAAAATCGAAACATTTAATAAATCAGGTGTAAAATAAAGTCGCATAGAGGCATATGCTTTATGCGGGTTATTTTTCAATGTAGTAGAGGTAAACTTAAAGGTATCTTTGTCGTTACTATCCGCATTCACGCTTTTTAAAACAGCACGAGCTGTTCCAGTACAATCTATAACAATATCATCATGGTTCGTTGGTATTAGTAGTGGCTCTGCTTCATCTTGCTTGCTAATCTTCAGATGCCGATTTTCGAAACACTGAAATTTTCCGGTTAAAAATAGTACCCCAAGGTCTTTTGCCATTTGATGGAGCTCTCGTTCAGCATCTTTAATATGGCGGCTGTCTGAAGGTTTCAACTTGAGGGGGGCGATACTATTCGATATATTATAAAATACCGACCTGTTGAACGAAGCCGATCGTGTAAAAGCATCGAATCGCATCCCGATAACGATGACATTTTTCATGCCCTTTTGTTTTAATTTAATGGCGCTAATGTGTGCTTCTGGTCCATCGCCAATGATATAAGCAGTTTGCTCTGACTTCTCAACTTTTGAGTCAGATGCTGTGTGATTACTTTTCATATTCTCGTCGTTTTGTGATATATAATGCGCAAATTTTATATTATGAGCGATAAATAATCAACCCAATCCACGATTTCTGGCATGATTTTCTATAAGACAATGAATATTCTAAAAAAACAGGATTTTGGTGTTGATATATCCATTAATCTTTGACAGTTAATGAATTATTTTCTTCTTAAAGAGAAAAAGAACCAGTCCGTTTCATAAAGTAACTAATTCTTCGGCAGAGGTTGGGTGAATGGCCACCGTTGAGTCGAGATCTTTTTTAGTCGCGCCCATTTTAATGGCAACAGCAAACCCTTGTAAAATTTCATCGGCGTTCTTCCCCAAAAAATGACAGCCAATAATTTTTTCATTCGGCCTCAGGGCAATCATCTTGATGAAAGAAGGAAGCTTAGGTTCTTGAAGAGCATAAAATAAGGAATTAAATTTTGTTTTATAAATGATAATTTGCTCCTTTCCATATTGGGCAATGGCCTCTTCTTCCGACAAGCCAATAGAACCCATGGGTGGATGGCTAAAAATTACTGTGGGAATATTACTATAATCCAAATAAGCATCCCTTTGGCTACCAAAAATACGAAGCGCTAAGCATCGCCCGGCTGCAATAGCAACGGGAGTTAATAATTTTTTCCCGGTGATATCACCAATAGCATAAAGCTGAGGAACATTCGTTTTTTCCCATTTATCAGTGATGATAAATCCTTTTTTGTCTGTTTTGACGCCTGTTGCAGCTAAATTTATATCTTTTGTTCGTGGATCTCGCCCTATGGCAAAGAGAACAGCATCCAGATCTTTAATTATTTTATTTTCTTGGCAATGGAGATTCAACCGGCTATTCGCCTGTTTCTCAATTCGTTCGACCACATGATAAGTTAGCACTTTTATTCCTTGAGTGCTTAACATGTCTTTTAAAGCATTACTGATAAAAACGTCAAAATTTCTGAGAGGCCGATCATAACGTAATAGAAGAGTAACCTGGGAGCCAAGTTGATTCAAGATGGATGCAAGCTCAACGGCGATATAACCCGCCCCCACTATAGCAATTTTTTGAGGAAGTTCCTTTAAATTAAAAAAATCATCGGAATTGATGCTATATTCAGCGCCTTCGCAAATAGCTGACCTAGGATAGGAGCCAGTCGCTATGACAATATGTCTTGCAGTAAAAATTTCCTGATTGACCGCTACCGTCTGTGAATCTATAAAATTTGCTATTCCTTTGATGAATAAGATACCCGACTTTTTGAGCTGTTGTTCGTAATGCTTTTGTAATTGATGAATATAACGTTGTTGTTGATCGATAAAATCAGAAAAATTGAATGTTAAAGGTGTTTTATGATAGCCATAGGCTTCTTCTGAGCGATGATAACTAACTAGTTCAGCGGCATGCCACATGATTTTTTTAGGTACACATCCGCGGTTAACACAAGTACCCCCGAGTTCATTCCCTTCTATTAAAGCCACCTTAGCACCACAAATAGCTGCTGCCTGGGCAGTTGCCAAGCCGCCGCTACCACCTCCCAGGACCAATAAGTCAAAATGATTAATCATGAGGATTAATTTTGTGTGCTATATTTTTCTATTTTTCGCGATAACAACCAAGACAAGGCCGGCCACAATTGAAATGCCACCGAGTATAGGTGGCAAATAAACCACTTTTTCTGTGTTAGCCGTTACCTGGACATCGCCGATTTGAGCAATTTTTTCCTGCGTGCCATAATGGAAAACACCGTGATATCCGACGATAGCAATGCCACCCAGTAATAGAATTAAGCCAATCATTGTTAAAAGTGTTTTCATGGGGCCCCCTTTTGGGCAATTTGAGTTGAAGCAACCACGATATTAGTGGACCGATTAGATGATTATAACCTATTTTTCAATCGTCACGATGCTCCAGTTAATGCTCCCGGGTTTTTTCCAAAAATAAGAACCCGACAAAGCGGTATAGCTTGCGTTCAAATTGATCGGTAAGGGATGTTTAATGGATCCGGAAATATTGCCGGCTTCGAGTACACAAAGATTTTGTTGACTCGTAAGGGTAATGATTTCTGCGCCACACTGATAACTTAAAATAATTCCGGGCCCGTAAAGGGTCTGTTCCATTTCAAAATGCTTGGAATCATTCGGTGAAATGGACAAGGGTGGAGGAGAATCGAGCGTTCCGTGAATAATTTGCTGACTGCTTAAAACGCATTCCCCTTTTGTCATGTTAGAAATTTGAATTTGAAAATAACCACAGCGATTTTCTGTCTCGGCAAAAGCTAGGCTGCTAAAAAGTAAATAAATAGCTAGCAGTTTTTTAAGCATAAACCACCATATTATGTTAATATTTGGTCGCAAATATAATACAAGTAGGGTTTTTCGTCAATCACTGCCACGCTAGTGTTTTTTTCTGTGCACTCTAACTTGGGTTCATTTTTTGACAAAAAAGGTGCTGACATTGATTGCGAATATGCAAGAAAAATTCAGTGTGAGGCTTATACGACGGATATTAATTTTGATAAATCTATGAAAAATTTTGCCACAGGCTGTGGCAGAATTGTCTTGGAACTATCAATAGTTGAACTTGTGAAATAACTTGTTTCGCAAATGCCCAATTATTTAGGGAAGTGTGCCAAAATTTTATTTTTGATTTCTTCACATGCATTAACCAAGTTCCATCCTTCTGTGACTAATTTTTCGCCTGTTTCTGTAACGAGATCATTATCATTTTGAGTTTTTAAGGCCCGTGAATGATTTTTGCTATAGTGTGGTGATAATAACGGTCCAATGTCATCTAAAAAAGAGTGTTCTTTTAATTTTAAATTTATATTTTGGTCAAACATATTCTTAGTGACTGTTTTGCCTGATTTTTTCATATATTCCGAGAAAACATGAACTGTTTCTTGCGCATTAAAATCTTTGTGATCAAGTGCTAACCATAAATCAAATAAATCGCGCCCTTTGCTGCGTTGATATAGCGCACGCAATTTTGTTGCAATTAATTCATTAAAATGAAAGGTATTTATAGTCGTTCTTCCTGAGAACCAACCCGAGTTTATCGTTAACTCTCTGGATGAACGAGGCAGTATAGAGAAGCATTCTTCGATGTTAATTTCAATTTTAATGCGCTGCTTGGCGCTTGGAATACCTTCAGGGTTAAATGAAAATTTCATCTTGAAGCTGCGAGAAGTGGGATCGATTTTTGGTTTGCCTAGCCAAGGTTCTAAATGGTTGCGTAAATTGTCAGCAATGTTGGAAATTGGGCCTTTTCCGGTTCTTACTAAATCGATATCTTCACTGTAACGCACTGCTGGTGAAAAAAATAGCTTGTGTAATGCGGTTCCGCCGCGAAAAGCTAATTCTTTATAAAGAAATGGGTCGGAAAAGATTGCAACCAATATTCTGGATAATATTAAATCTTGCTCAACTTGAATGTCATCAGGCCAGGGGGCTGACGACCGCCACTGTGTTATTTGAGCTAAAGGTATCATTCGTCAGGCTCCAATTGAGTATTTGCAATAATTTTCCATTTTTTGTTGTGCGAATGCGGCTTATAAGCCGCATGGGAAACGAGGCGAACCCAGTGTGTTTTTTTATTATAAAGAATCTTAATGATGCCATCAGTAAGCTTATTAAAGCCGAGGAATTCTAGTAAATACCCCAAGCGTTGTAGCCAGAATATCTCTTTATTGATTTTTGTTAATTCTATTAATTTATTCATATCAATATTTTCTGCAAGTTCTGTGAGTATGGTAGCAACATTATTAATTCCAGCGGCATGTTGAGGCATGCTTACAAGATCAAAAGCAAGGGCCTCAGGCGTTGCAACTGCTATTGTTCCGGTGTAGGTGTTAAATTTCTGTGTAGGTATGGATGCGGCTTTTTTATTGGCAATAAATTCAATAAAAATACGGCCGCAATGAATAGGAGGTCTATTTTTTGAGGTGACAACTTGAAAGCGCTGAGGCTTTTGGTGGGCGGCACCATAATACTGCGCAGCGCTTAGAAAGGCAACATAGTAGGGTAAATGTAAATGTTTCATTAGATCAGAGATAAACATATCGGCTGGTAAGCAGCCAAAAATTTGATATTCCGGCGGCAAAATTAAATAAAAGCCTCTTGCAGGGCTTGCTATTAATTTTTTTAAGCGCAAACGTCTAAGCGCATTGATAGTGGCTATTTTATTAAGGGCTAGGGCTTTTTCAGCTTCTTCGATATTAAAAGAGTACCTGCCCTGGCTCCTCAGTTGGTTTATAAATTCCTGTGTTTTCATGGAGGCGCAGCTCTATGTTGATACGTTAATAATATATCGAAATTAGTTACTTTAGCAAATGATTAACATTTATTAATTTATTCAATTCGTTATAATCTTATGTGTAATTTCATAAGATTTATAATATATTGAAAATTGTTATATTATAAAAGTATTAACATTATTTTTCATTTTAAGCTTATTGAATCATAGCGCAAAAGAGCTAATTGGTAGAACAACCTCAAGCGGATAAATCACAGGCATAGCCAAAGTGTTGCGGTAAATTTGCTAAAATAACTATTAAAGAAATAGCAGCACTTATTGCTAAGTAATAAGCAATTAATAGGGGATTATCGAATTTTGCAACTAGCCAAGTATTGATGAGAGGGGCAGTGCCGCCGATTAAGGCCATCGCTAAGTTGTACCCTATAGAAATTCCAGTATAACGCACATCTGCTGGAAACATTTCAGCCATGGTGGCTGGGGTAGTTGCCTCTTCAATACAATAAAATATCACTAAAGGAAACAGCCATAGCCAAGAGCCTTCTGTTTTTAATAAATAAAAACACGGAACACTAAACACAATAAAGCCTATTGCTGCAATCATCAAAATTGAACGACGACCATAACGATCAGAAAATTTAGCGGCAATAGTTACTAAAAGGAAGGTTAAAGTATTATAGATGGCTTGTATTTCCAGGGCAGATGCTAATGAATAGTGAAAATACTGGTGCAAATAAGTACTCATGAAATCCATTAAAATATAACTGCCTGTTGCGGCCATCATTAAAAGCAAAAAAATATTTAATACCGCTTTTTTGTAATAACGAAAAATAGTGAATAGTGGAACAGGTTGTAATTTGGCTTTTAAACGTAGATTAATGAAGACCGGCGTTTCACTGATGTCGCGGCGTAACCATAAGCCAAGCAAACCAATAACTCCACCTAAAAGAAACGGGAAGCGCCAACCATATAGATAAAAATTTGATTCTGACATAAGGCTAGAAAATAAAGCGGCGATTAAAGTAGCACATAAAACGCCAAAATTAGAGCCATTGTTAGTCATGCAACTGGTGAATGCCCGTTGATTGGCTGCTGCCATTTCAGTTAGGTAAATCATACTGCCCGCAAATTCACCACCGATACACAACCCTTGTAGCAGACGAAAAGTAACCAAGATTAAACTGGCATAAATGCCCCATTGTTGATAGGTGGGAAGTAAGGCAATTCCAATGGTTGGCAATGAAATAAATAAAATAGTTATTTTTAAAGCGGTTGTCCTTCCCAAGCGATCACCTAAGTGTCCAAAAAGAATTGAGCCTAAGGGCCGCACAAAGAAGCCAACCGCAAATATTAAAAATGTTGATAGCATAGCATTCAAATGGTTCTGCTGCGGGAAAAAATTATGTGCAATGGTGGGCGCCAAGAAAATATATAACGTAAAATCATACCATTCGAGAATATTCCCTGTGACGGCCGCAAAAATACTAGGTTTGCTCATTTAATGCTGGCTTCCAAAATGAATTATTCTTCCAATCTTCTTTGAATCCCATTCTTGCGATATTAATTTGAGGATGTTTTTCAATTTAAAGAAAATAAATGTTCTGCCCATTGACTGCCTGGTGAAATAATATCAAGAAATATTTTTAAGCTTGCTGCTTGCGCTGAAAATCGGATGTTCTTTTCTAATTGAGCGCTGTAGTCATTGGCAATTATAGATCGCTTTTACTATACCGTGCAACATGATATCATTATAGCAATCACGTTTTTTCAGTGATAGCCATATTTTAACGGATTGATATGCGCACACTCACTTTCATAAAGACCTTTTTTTACACACTATTAATGCTAATAATTTTTACTAGCTGCGGTTACGCGCAGCTTACAAAGATAAGCTCTCAGCAATGTTTAATTCGATCTTTTGACATTACTCAAACAGCCAGTGAAGACCTTCACTGTACGCCTTATCATCAAACAACTACTTACACTTGTGGTCCTGCTGCGACAATGGCCTTATTGCATTATTACGGAAAATTGTCATCAAAAGAGATGAATGCTAACACGGAAATGCGAATAGCCAGTGAAATGGGAACGACCAGTTTATCTGGTACAACACCAGATCAGGTCGCGGCGTGGCTTACGAAAAATGGTTTTCAAGTAGAGCTAGGACATAAAGTTAGCGCTGATATTATCGAAAATAATGTCAGTAGAGGAATACCCACCCTAATTGTGATAGAGCATCATTGGACCTTAGCCACGGGTTTTAAAGAAAGCCCAGATAATAATGATAAAATTATATTTACAGATTCTTGTGTCAATAAACTAATTACGAACAAAAGCAAAATTGATTCTATGTGGCTTGAGCCTTTTTGTAGCAATGCCCAATGCAATGGCGATATTGGGGATTACATTATCGCTTCGCCTATTAAATAATCTTGAAATTAAAAATTTCCACAATTAACAGGGATTACCATATTTTTTATATTTTTGGGTATTGTGGCGCAACCCCCAATAATTAATACCAGTAGGTGATCATTGCTCCCACCGGTAGGGCAAATTTGTGGTTGTGGGCCTTCACAATACTTGTAACCCCAGCAAGAACAATAGGTATCTTGGTTTATATAGGCACAGATCTTTGTTCCGGCAGGAAAATTAACTGTAAACGTTTTTTTGTCAGAGTTGATTCGAACATTTTGATAGGAGGTGCCTACTTGCCATAATCTTTTATCAAGATTGCAATCCTTATCGAGAGAAACAGTGACTTGTTCAGCATAGCAGGGTGCTGTTATTAAAAAAGATATAGAAAGTGAAAAAATAAGGGTTTTTATTGGGCCCACTGAATTGCCTCCTATATTAATTTTTTGTTTTCGAAATTTCCTTTACAATATCGACGAACTGTTTGGGCTCAATATTATCGTATATTTTGACATTTACCTGATTTCCTGAAGGAGTAAAAAATAAAATTTCAGGAGGTGCGATAATTTTGAAATGTTGTGCCAGTTCATTATTATTAATTTGGCCGTTTGTTAAATCAACACGCAATAAAATGAAATTTTGTAAAGCTTGTTGGACCTGGTTGTTTTCAAAAATATCAACACTATCTTTAATACAAGTTTCACACCACGCAGCCGTAAAATACAATAATATATATTGCTGTTGTGATTTTGCTAATTGCATCTGCTGTTCAAATTCATTTAAATTTGAAATATCATTAAATTTTATTGGCTTGATCGACGATATCTGAGTAGGGTTTGACCATTCAGTTATGTACGATCTCCCGGTATTTTTTGCGATATAAAATAGAACGCTATATATTAAAATTAAAGAAATAAGTATTTTTTTAAGAAGGTTAAAATGACTATCATGTCCATAAAAAATAAAATAGCCTATAATGAAAAACCCATAGAGAACCCAAATAATTAAACCGAAAGGCTGCTCCAGTATGCGCTCTACAAATGAAATACCAATCCCTAATAAAAGCAATCCAAAGAAATGTTTGATATCTTCTTGCCAAGGCCCCATTTTGGGTAATATATCTTTTCCAATGAGAGATGTTATTAGTAAGGGTGATCCTATTCCAAGGCCCATGACAAATAAAGTCAAAATGCTTAATTTAATATCTCCTGTTTGGCTAATGTAACCCAAGACTCCAGCTAAAGGTGCTGTCATGCAAGGAGAAGCAATTAATGTCGCAACGATGCCCATTAATGCAATGCCATAATAATTTTGACTTGCCTTAATAGTATTTAATTTAACGATTCCCCGTCGCCAATTTTGAGGAATTTTCAGATTATATGCCCCAAGTAAAGAAAGAGATAAGACGATAAAAAATAAACTGAAAAATATAAGCGTTGCGGGTTTTTGAAGGTAAGCCTGAATATAAATGCCTAGAATTCCAGCTATGAGTCCTGAAATTGCATAAGTAAAAGATAAAGCAATCACATAAACAAAAGCTAATCTAAGGGCTTTGTATCTCGATACGTTGTTTCCATGGTGCGCTTGAAATCCAATCATGATAAGAAGAACAGGTAAAACGCAAGGGGTAAAAGCAAGGCTTAATCCTAAAAACCAAAATCCTAATAGCAAATAACCCCTATTGTATTTGTGAAAGTTTTCTGCGAGCGCGTTCTGAGTAAAAGCTAAAATTGTTTCGGTTGATAAAGAATAGGAGACATTCACATAATATAATTCTACTCCTAATAGGAAAAATATTATAAAAAATGCAAACTTAAAACGCATGTTAATATCCATTTAACAATGTTTTAAAAATAAAATCCCATGGATACTATTTTAGCACACCTTATGTTGGGATTATTGTCTTTAACTGTCCCAGGAGTGTCCATCTGCTTATTTTTAGGGATTTGTGAGGCGACTTAATTTCATTATTTTAGCATATATTCAAATAGTTGGACCCGCTAGGGTAAGTCTTCGGTAAACCTGCTAATTTTAAGCAACTGATTCTTCAGGGTATTCATGCTGAGGGGCTCAACTGCTGGCTCTTACTATACCAGATAAACCAATGTGGCTGGCAATATTTTTTCGTATGATAGATTCCATTTTCAATTGAATTTTTAGGGTTACACCAAGTTTCTGCAGTTCCATTTGGAGATGATTGAAGGAAGCGTTAGAAAATATTTCTTCGGGTTGAAGTAATCCGCGATTCTGGACTTTGCCTTGGGCAATCATCATCGCCAAAATGCCCAGGGTAAAACCTGTTGTTCTGGCCATGGCCGTAAACTGTGTCGTTTCATCATAGCGGTCTACTAGACTAGCCAGATATTGGCATTTTTTCCCGGATTTTGATCCACTAGCTTGGATATTTAAAACAACAAAATCACGATCACATTCATTGGATTCGGTTTGCTTGCGTAAAACAGCATTAACCACATTGAAGGGTATAGTCGATTGCTGATTTACCTCAATGGTATCCTTGCTCAAAAGACCCAAGCTAGCCAGTGTTTGAATCGTTTGAGCAAAGCCTGGCCAGCGCACTGTCTTTTGAGTGACATTTTTGGCTTTGCGTAATGAGGGCCAGTCCGCTAACCAAGGAAGCATGCCATCATGCCAAGCCTCAAAGCTACCTAAATTATCAATTTCCAAGGCTTCTATTCCTGAAAACCGAGGGAGTGAAATTAATTTTCCAGCTTGAATGGCATAGGCAAGACGAGGTTCAATGGGCAGGTTAGATGAGTTAAAGAGTGATTTGTAATAAAGTGGGGGATTCGCTTGAAGTGGGAGGCCGCCACAACGAATATGAAGCTCGTCAATAATATCTAAATTGGCAACTGCATGAGCAGCAAGAATTTCAGTCAATCCCGGTTCCAGGCCGCAGCCTAAGACAATAATGTTATTACTCGCTTCAGTCTGCTTTTTTAAAATATCCAGGTCAGGATAGGATGGCCGAGTAATACTGATTAAGGGTTTATTTAAATCATTAGCCGCATGAATGGCTGGAAGGGTGCTGCTCCAAGGCAAGGCTGCAGCGATGAGGTCATATTCCTTAAATAAATGAAGAAAATCATTTAAAGCGCTTAGATTATATTTCAAAAATCGCAGTTTATTTTTGAATAGGTCTTCAATTGACTCTGTCATGCCAGGACCTGAACGATACATTTTTTTACAAATTAAAGAGCTAAACTTATTTTCTGCTTTTTCTAATGCTGAAGCTTGATTATCCACTAAAGCAACCTGCTTGACGGAGGGTTGGGATACTAAATAATGTGCAACAGCAGGGCCAATATAGCCGCAGCCTAAAACAAGAATTTTCATAGCTGAAAAGCTCCATTTTGCTCAGGCGGCAGCCAGTCTAGGTTGGCTGTTTCTTTGACATCCAGTAGGGCACTTGTATAACCGAGCGTTTTCCAGAGTCGTGCAGCGAAATGAGGGGTTAAAGGATACATTAAAAGAGCAAGGCTTCTTGCTGCCATTAATTCCAGGGCCATAGATGTTCTAGAAAAACTGTTAGCGGCCTGTGTTAGACCGCTTTCGGAGGACGTCTTTGCAAAATCAGTCACTTGTAGGATGAGATGAAAAAGAAGCTGAGCACATTTCTGAGGTGAAAAATTTTCATCTTGATAATAGTGATGAATGGTTTGATGATAGTCACGCAAATTTCGGTAAAATGATTTCTCTTCGATGCTCCAACTGCCCGGCTCAGGCGCTTTTCCATCATAATGCGACTTTAGACGCACACCGAGTTGCTCCACCCAGGGTCCTAACTTACCCTGAAAAAGGTATTGAATAAAATCATTGAAATCGATTTCATTAAAATTACTCATTTGCTGTTCTGGTCGAGTATAAGCTAAATAAAATCGCAGATAGTCAGCAGGATAACGTTTCAGCATTTCATTTCCCCAGAGCGCATGATTTCGGCTAGTGGAGAATTTAGCGCTATTTAGCTGGTAAAATTCATTTGAAACCAGAAGATCAGGCAATTGAATATCAGAATCGTAGGCCATTAAAACAGCAGGAAAGATGAAGGCCCTTAAAAAGGAATTGTCATAACCAAAAAATAACTTAGTGGTGTATTTCTTGCATAAATCTAACCAACTGCAGTTTAGTTCATGTTCTTCAATAAGAGCCTGAATAGCGCTCGCATAGCGTGGCGCTAATTCAAAGAGGGAATAGAGACGATGCTGTTCATATCCTGGCAGTGGAACAGCGATACCTGTGTCACCGAGAAAAGTGATAGGAATTTCAGGGAGATTTTTTTGAAACACTTGCTCGATGAAAGACCGCAATCGCGGTGTGAGCTTGCTGGTTTTATAATACTCAAGCAATCGATTTCTAAAAGGTTCGAGCGGGAAATAGATACGATTTAAATTTTTAAGACTACTAGGTTGATGGCAAAATGTGCAACAGCTGTTAAGTAAATCCTTATCGGCATGCAAGTGGGCACAGCTCTCACATTCATTTCCTGAAGCATTTGCAGCTTTGCAGTTAGGGCAGTTTCCAATAACCTGGGCTTCAAATAAGTATTTGTTACAACGCTCACAAAAAGCTGTTTTTCCTGAGCGAAAAAGGAAATACTTATTTTGGTATAATTTTAAAAAGAAGTCCTGAGCAATCGCCGTATAATGCTTGACAGTTCTTGGACGGATAAAGACATCAGGTTGGATTTCAGCCGCTAATAAGGTGTCGATAATCTCGCTGCTATATTTTTCCGCCGTTTCGTAGAAGGAAAGCCCTAATTGCTGTCCTTTGCAGCCAACCTGCGTTTGATGACCTACTGTTCCTAATAAGTAATAGGTTTTATGCCCAAGTAATTCACGATAGCGTTTATAAATATCAGCAGCAATATAAGGTCCTGCTAAATGGCCCAAATGTAAGTTGCCATTTGGCGTTGGAAAAGAAGGTAAAAGGAAAGAAGGCTTAGTCGAAATAGGTTTGTTATTCTGATTTTCTTGATCGAGAGCCTGATTCAGTAAATTGAAATCATTCCACCAATAAGAGATAAAGTGTAGTTTCTCATTAGATGAAATATTTCGTATTGAATGGTTTTTTAAGGGTTGATGGTAAAACGTATCTCCGCTTTTCACAGAAAAAAATTGATCATCAATTTCTATTTGACCTTGGCCAGTTACGATATGCCAAATTTCAGCTTCATGATGATTGTGCCTTTTTGATTGTTCATGAGATCCTAAAAATACATGTTTAGTCCGGATTTTCATTATTCAATTCTCTTTTTTATTTATGCCAGTTTTTTCTGTTTACTGCCTTGCCAACCAATCAAACAATCGAAGGTCACTAAAACCATCAGTGTGATGAGGAGAGCTGCATAGCCATAGGCCTTGATAACCCAGCCTGCAATTAAAGGAAATCCATACATTCCGAGAAAATAACTTAAAGTAAAGTAGGCCAGCACTTCTTGGCGTTCTTGGGGCGGCGTTACATTGACTGCCTGTGTTTTAATTAAGGGATAGACTAACCCATAGCTCATTCCGAGTAATAACGCGCTTGCAGCATAAAATAAGAGACTATGTTGGTTGATCAATAAGAGAGTCAAGCCAAAAAGCATCAATAATAGAAGAGGCGGAGTCGCTGTCAGGGGATTTTTTTGACTCAAGAAATTGCCGAACAGAAAACGCGATAATACCACGGCGGCCATATAACAAAAGTAATAGATTGAAAAATTAAGTTGATGCTCTGCTGCATAAATAGTTTGAAAGTTCATCATAGAGCTCAACATACAGCTTCCAAGAAAAACCATGAATAACGGATATTTGGCTTTACTCTTAAGAATGCGGAATAAGCGGAAATCGCTGTTCTGAATACTGGGGGAGGGAGGAGCATTACGAGTCTGCGAATAAAATAAAATAGATGAACATAAAGATAAAATCAGTGGAATAAGGTAGAGGCTTTGAATGTTTTTCCCATAGACCAGCAAAACTTGTCCCATGCAGGGCCCGAGACCTGTTCCTAGCACAACAAAAGCAGCCATAAGACCGAGATGCCGGCCGCGTTCTGCATCGGTTACCCAGGGTGTAATGATCATCGGCGAGGTGGCATAGTATAAACTCCACCCGGCCCCAAGTAACAAGCCTGCGAAATAAATAGAAGGCACTAATTGATCAATCTTATAAAGAATGAGAAAACCCATGAAATTACACAAAAGCCCAACTGCACAAATGTTACCTGCTCCAAAGAACTGTGATAGTCTCCCTGAAAATCCGACAATTAAAATAGCTGCTATTCCAGCGCAGGATAAGATCAGGCCAGCATCAATTGTATCTCCGCCAAAATTTTTAACCATTAAAGGTAAAATATAGATAAAACCATAGGCAAAAGAGGCTAGAAAGCAAGAAAGATAGAGGATAATAAATTTAAAGTTTCTTTTTACGACAGAGTAGAACATGACTGAATCCTTTGTATTTTAAATGGCTAAATTCAATAAAGAAGCATGCTCAGATGAGGGGTAGTGATGATTGGCTTTTTGAGTCCAGGAAAATAAGCCATTATAATCGCTTACGTCATAAACTGTTTTTCTAAGTATGCTATTAATGATCGTTGCATTTCGCCAGGCAGCCAGGCTAAGGTTAGGATCAGCGATGCCGCGGTTATTTAAAGCAGCATTCTGGAGATAAAGCCGTGTTTGGCAGGTCTTGGTCCACTCCAGGGAATAGTCTTTGTTTAGGAGCCGCTGCCCACCTGACGTTTTAACAAAGTGGTCGCTGAGAGATTGAATGCACTGCGGAAGAGTTTCTTCATAGCCCGTGCATAGTATAACAATATCAGCAAAGACCGTCTTGATTTCTTGAACTTCATTATTTTTGAGTTTAAGGCACCATTGATTTTCTCGTTTAAAAATATCGACCAAGTCAAACCCCGGCAATAATCTGCAGCTATCCTTTCTATCATGTAGATATTTCAGTCGGTACATTTTTTGATAGAGCGATTTAAGCAGATTCTGCGAAATGCCGTCACTAAATAGTTTCTGCTTTTTGACTAACGCCAGTCGCTTTTTTTCCGGCAGGGAATAAAAATAATTGCTATAAGCAGGTGTGAAAAGTTCATTTACAAAAGGGGAATTGTCTAAAGGCAGGAAATTGTCTCTCCTTGAGAGCCAAGTCAGGCACTTCGGCGGGCTAGGCTGATCAAGATAAAAGGACATAATTTCAGCGCTGGTCTGTCCACCGCCAACAACAACTATTTCCTTATTTTTTGCGGATAAGGCGCGATTTTTAAACTCGCTGGCGTGAAACAAACTATTGCTCATTTTATTTCGCGCAAAAGCAGGAATAGATGGACTCTTGCCACAACCAATGACGAGGTGATCGCAGGAAATGGCGTTGTTATCGAATTGAATCTGTAATTGATTTTCCTTAAGGAGGACTTCTCGGACTCGCTTATTAAAATGAAGGTGTGGTAATTGCCCAGCAACCCATTGGTAATAGGCATTGAATTCTTCTCTGGAAACCTGATTAAACTGGGCATTAATAAATTGATAAAGTCGCTTTTTCCTGCGAAGAAAGGAAAGAAATGAGAATGAATTGCTTGGATCAACCAGCGATACCAAATCTTTAAGATAATGTACTTGCAATTGACTGCCAGGCAATAGCAAGCCGCCATGCCATTCAAATTGTGGCTTTTCGTCAAAAAAAGCCCTTGAAAGCGAAGATAATGGATGCAGTAAAGCCGCTAGACCTAAGTTAGACGGCCCAATACCGATCCCAAGTAGATTTTTGTGTTCGAGGTGCATAGTTTTATCCGTGGTTTTGTAGTTAGCAAGAAGGAGTGAAAAAAAATTGATCAGCGCGTGTTGAAGAAACTGAATGAATGAAGGCTGGACATAAGAGATTCCTCCTCAAGTTAAAACTTATATTAAAATTTGTCAATAGTGTCGTATCAAAGTTATTGCAGATTGGATCGTTTCATTATTCTTAGCCACGTTTTGTTGATAAAACGCCTTATGATGCACGAAACTTAAATAAAAAATGGACAACCCGACCCACAACCGACCCACAACCAATTGACTGATAATTTTTATTATGAAACAATGAAAAAACTAGAGTTCAAGAGGCTCTAAGTGTGATTTTTCAGTTTATAAAGCACGCTCATTTTTAAATTCATTCTTAAAGCTCCCACATACGGAAAAGAACGCTTAAAGGCAGGAGAAATTTATGAAGAGAAAAGAGCGGATCTTTATTATTTTTTCTTTGACCTTTCTATCCTTCACCAGTGTATTGCCCATTGATGGATACACGCCCGCCCTGCTGTACATTAAAAACGATTTCCAAATCCCCGACCATCACTTGCAGTTAACGCTGAGCCTTTTCATGTTAACCATGGGGCTGGGACAACTCCTGTTCGGGCCCTTATCCGATCTTTATGGCCGCCGCAAAATCGCTTTCATTTCCATTTTTTTATTTGAGTGCGGCTCTTTTCTTTATATGTATGCCGCAAATTATCCAGAGCTGCTTTTATCCCGCTTTATCCAAGGTGCAGGCGCGGCGGGGCTAAATGTGCTCGGCATAACCGTCGTGCGCGACCTATACAAGAACGCGGATAAAATAGCAAGGGCAATCGGATATATTAGCGCCGGTGTTGCTTTTTCACCGACTTTGGCTCCTTTGCTACAAGGATATCTTGCCTCTTCTTTTGGCTGGCAAGCCACAGGCCCTTTGTTTTGGATAAGCGGGATTCTTGCCGCTTTCATTGCTTATGGATGGCTACCCGAAACACTCCCTCCAGAAAAGCGCGGCAAGCCGGATCTATCTGTTTATAAAACTATTATACTCGACCCGTATTTTCTTTTTTATAGTTTGATAAGCGCCATCAGTTTAACATTCGCCTTTATTTTTAGCTCAGTTTCTGCCCTTGTTTTCATCCGCTTACTGGGGCAATCCACTCAAATCTACGCTTTTTATTATACCGGGTATGGCTTTATTTGCCTGGCCAGCAACTTTTTTGCTGGTTATCTTGCTTCAAAAATCCACATTGATAGAGTGATTCACTATGGCTTTTTAATCGCCATAGTGAACTCTGTTGGAATGCTTGCTTGGAATTATGCAGAAGGTCTTTCTATCTCAAGTTTTTACATCCCGATGATGGGAATCATTTTTGGCAGCGTATTCACTCATGTGGCCAGTATCAGCGGCGCCATTGAAAAATTTGGAAAAAACGCCGGCACCGCGGTCGCGCTGAATACAGCCTTCCGGTTCGCTTTTATATCGCTTATCGGCATGTTCGTCGTCCAACAAGATATTCACGCTATTTTCCCGGTAAATCTTTTTCTCCTTTTATTAAGCTTAGCGGGGACCTGCGTTTTTTTATGGAAAAATAAGAAGCTTGGGTCAAATAAGAGGTATAACTAGAGAACCGCATCAATCACTATCGGTATTGTTGGGATTTGCATGAACTGAAAGGCAACCGCAAGGGCACATGGAGTGTTGCTGTACGGAAAAATTGGAAGATTACTTTTCGATTTGAAAATGCCAATGTCTATAATGTAGATTTGGAGGATTATCACTAATGAGTATTAGAGCAAAGAACCGAAGACCTACCCATCCTGGGGCGATACTGAGAGAAGATATTTTGCCATCCCTCGGTATTTCGCAGACAGAATTGGCCGATAAGCTGGGCGTGTCACGCCGCACTGTGTCTCAAATTATACATATGCAACGCCCTCTCATGACTGATATGGCGCTTAGACTGGCTTATTTTTTAGGAACCACGCCGGAAAGCTGGTTGAACATGCAACTGGCCCTTGATGTTTGGGAGCTGAGGCAGAAGAACGCTCGTAAGTATGAAAAAATTGAGCAGGCAGCGTAGCTTCTTTTACGATGGTTTAAATTGATCGGGATGTTCTTTTTTATATTTTTGAAAACGTGTGTATACCGCTTCCGTTGCATTTTCCGCACTGCTAGGTACATAATTATCAATTTTGAATTGATTGGTAGCGTTGGTTTTCCTGTGTCATCTGCTGAGGCTGGTGTGAATGGTTTGATGGACTCCCCCTTTCGTTCTGGCCTTGCGGGTGGCCTTGCGGCTGAGCAGATCATTTATGACTTTGCAGGAATTAGCTCATGCCAGCGAGAGGGAAGTGTGAATGGCGGCGATAGAGCGCAGGCTTAGCTAGAAAATTCTTCAAAAGCTTTTAGAGCTTCAGCGGCATACATCAATGAGGGCCCGCCACCCATATAGATAGCCATAGCCAACATTTCTAAAAGTTCTTGCCTTGATGCTCCGAGCTTCACTAAAGCCTGAGCATGAAAGCCGATACAGCCATCACATCGCGCTGCCACGCCAAGTGCTAAGGCAATCAATTCCTTGGTTTTTTTATCGAGAACGCCTTCATGCAAAGCAGCTTGAGAAAGATTGCTAAAGCCGGTCATAACATCCGGAATTTCTTGTCGCAACTTGGCTAAATAGCTGGATATTTCCTTGGTTACTTCTTTGTAGAGCTTCGTCATAAGTCTGCCTATTTTATAAAATTTATTTAACCGAAGAAATTATATCATTTGAGATTGGTATGAGCTATGCAAGCATCTTGAAAACCATCTCTATCGAAGATTCCTATTATGGGCATAAATTAATCTATTGCAATGGCTTGATTTAAACAATAGCATGATTAAAATATAGAAATGTTATTAACTAAGGATAGGTTTATGATGATGTTAAAAGGATTTAAAAGAAAATTATTAGCGCTTATTTTAATGCAATTTCTTCTTAATGGCTTACTGTTGGCCGACCCCGTCTCATCCCAAGCTAAAGTAACAAGTCAAATATTTGATAAGGTCAAACAAAATGACAACTGGAAATTAGCATTTTTAACAGCCAAATAAGCTCAAATTCTTTTTATGAGCAATTCGCCAGCGACAAATCAAAAAAATGAGATTGCGGCGGAAACACACAAATTTGACCAGATTATTTTTGTGGTTGAAGGGGATGGAAAAGCAATTTTAGGTGGTAAGGAAACCACAGTTAAACCAGGTGATTTAATTTTTATACCTCAAGGTCTAAATCATAATGTTGTAAATCTTAATGCAAAGAAGCCGCTTAAAATATTAAGTGTGTATTCGTCAACAGATATACCCGCCAACGCAATTTATAAAAAAAAGACTGATGTGCCGCAAGACTAACAACAGAGAAAAAATTGTCCTGACCTTATTGAGGTTAAAGGAATAAAAAATGAATAAAATAAGCAAGATTTTTTTGGGGTGGATCCTTAAGGGTGCGGTTTGACAAGAAGTTCAGGTAAATACTGGCTTTGCCGCCAATAAGGGCTACGATGACCTACCGCCGTTACGCCCGTTAGTTCTTTGATAATCGCTTTAGTCGATATAGGGATTTTAATAAGCTTTGTTGTCATGACCCATCCTAATTTTTCATTTTGATAATATCTAGATTGCCGTGGGTATCGCTTAACAATAAAATTTTTTTCATATAATCAGCGCCTGTCTTAACATCCTTTTTACTGCACGATAAACCTGATCAAACTCCGGCAAGGTGGTCATCTGTGTTGAAAGTCGTTTTTCCCATGTGATCTTAAGCCGAGCTTCTTTTTTGTCTAATTCGTCACGGACTTCTGCAAGGTTTTTGCAGCGATGAGCTAATTTTTCACCTATTCCTTCCAAGCAAGCAGTCAGGTCAACTTTATTGCTTTGTTCTGTTAAATACCAAAGATCATATAAATCACGAGGCTCCGTTCTGGCTCTGTCAAGAAGTGCCACTGTTTTTTCAATTGCTATTTCTAGCAGAGAATAGACTTTTATTTTTTCGCCTTCAGGAAGATCACTAAATTCATCATGACTTTTGAGTACGGCGAGCTCTGCAGGCAGAAAAATAATTTTCTCGCTGATTGTCACATCAACTTTAATTTCTTTTATTGTTGAAGCAACAGGAAGAGGGCCTTCATAGTTGAGATAAAAAGTGTAACAATTTTGATGTGATTTGTTGTCTGGCCGTGAAAATCGAAATGTGATATTTGAGGCTTTTTTTACTTCAGCATAAACCGGCTCCAATTGGCTTTTTAATTCTTCAAATGAAAGAGGTTCCAAAAAAGTAAAATCAAGGTCTTCTGAAAATCGATATACTGGAAAATGGCATCTTCGTAGAGCTGTTCCACCTTTAAAAGCAAGCTTATTACGAAGAGAAGTGCGTGCTAGTCCCACTAAAAGCCAGGCAATGCAGTAGTCTCTTTCTAGAATATTTTCTGGAATACGTCTGCCACCCTGTTCTTGTAATAATCGATTTGAAAGTTTTGAAATTTGGCTTTGTGGAATCATGATTATGTTTTTCCTATCGTTAGCAATTCTTCTTCTGGAATATTGAGTCTGAGTCGCCACTTGGCTATATGTTTACCTTCCGCAGGCATATCGGGGTCGAGCAGGTGGTAAGTCTGAGTTAACATCTTCCTTACTCGCTCCCAATGCTGAGGTGTGCCAATCTTATATAGTTCCATTAAATATCCTAGCCTTCGAGTAACCGCGCCTACATTTAATTTTTTGGCATACTCAATAAGCTTATGTGGATCAACAGAGTCCTGTTTTATAGTGAATCCTTTAGCAACCTCGGATATGCCGCCACAATATGCTGGTTGTTTTAAGCCATCCAGTAAGGTGCGTTCTAAGTCGCTTACTCTTACTTTCTCATTTTTATCGACCCAAACCTCTGTTAGACCGAAGAGGTCTTTCGCTTTGCAGCGAATAAACAGAAATTCTGTGCTTTGTATAGTCCTTGAGCGCAACATTCTAGGGGAGCTGACGTAAACAATGAATTGTGGCTGAGTCACCATTTGATGTAAATCAAAGGCTGAGCCATGAGAAATATAATATTCATTTATTGTGCCTGAACGCGTATGAACCATTAGCTCGCGTGCGACAATATAAGGGTTGCCTAAGTATTCTTTTTCAAAGCCCAGTTCAAATGGAATAATACGAAATGTACCAGGCTTTAGCCGCGTTATCACTTTGTGTTTGATAAGTTGTGTAAGCACACTGGCTGCCGGAGCACGGCCTTTTAATATTTCCTTTGCCTCATCGAAATGAAATATTGGCCGATTTCGGCTGTATAAAGTAGCAATCAGGTGGGCAGCTAACCCGCCTAAAGATTTCAATTGATAGTTATTATATTTTTTGTGCATAATATACCTTTTAAATATATATATTGCACTTATATTATAACATACTGTATGTGAATTACACAACTCTTGGGTGCGGGGGCTTTAATTCACGAGCTAAAAAGGAGCGAAAATGAATAACCCGATAGATGCGAAGATTTTGGAAATCAAAGAAAATGACCCAATATTGCGAGCAGAGTTGATTTTAATAGCGTAATACCCGCACTTTTTTGGGATTGGCAAACGCCGTCCTCACAAAGACCCTCCTCGCAGGCGTAGGCAGGTTTGGAATTTATATAGATTATAGGATGTATTAGCCCCTCTCTTGTGTAGCTACCAACTTCCCCAAATAGGATAGATAATCCCACGCTTTATTGTCATAATTTGATGAAATATATAATTTTTATATTTTAAAAAATAAAAGTGGGACACTAAAGGGACATTTTAATGTCGAAAACAGGATTATTTGTATAGAAATTAATTATTTTTGGGGTGGAAGTTGGGATTATTTTACAGGAGTATTTATGGTGGGAAACTATAAGGCGCTTACTATAAGCGTATCCCTTATTATAGTTAGTATCTTTTTTGTTCAATCTTATCATTTGCTAGTGGAAGCGGTTAATGTAGGAAAGAACAAAGTACAATTTCAGCGTTCAGTTTTGTCCAATGAGGTGCATGATTTAGAGGTTATATTAAGCAAGAGTAAAAATCAGTCAATCACTCCCAAAACTTTAGCAGAATTTGATTCGCAACATGGAACAGACTTTTTTGCAAAATTTGGCAAGCCTGCTGTAGTGGCATACTCAGGGCCACCTATATCTCCAGAAAATGAATTGTATTGGGAGTTAAGAAATGCTCTAGAAGATAAAAAAAAGAATGAGCAGCAATTGAAAGGCTCGCATATGTTAGATTTTATCCCCCCATGGAGACTTTTGTTTGTAAGTGCACTGGGTGTGGTTATAGTCAGATTGCTAAATAAAGGCACTGATTATTTTTGTGATTATGGAGGTGTTAAACCCACCTATGCAATTGGAGGGTTTTTACTATTAACCTTGGTTCTTTCGGCTATAATTTGTTGGCTTTAACTGTCCAAAGGTGGCAAAAATGGCTTCTAAAAATTCTGGTCGATATGGTGTGCCTACTGACGAAGACTTTGAACCAGACTCTAATAATGAAGTCTTAAAAAATTATCTTGGCATTAAATCGCCAGAGCAAATGGGTACTCTGGAAGAGCAGGAGCTTGAGCGTACCGAATTGGAACTCTTAAAAATATTCGATGAGAGCCACTCCTTTACCGCCGAGGATATCTGCAATATCCATGAGCTATGGCTAGGCGATGTTTATCCAAGCGCGGGCAAATATCGCACTGTTACCATGTCCAAGGATGGTTTTCCTTTTGCTGCTCCTCTGCGCATTGAGTCATCCATGAAAGAATTTGAGAAAAAATACCTGGCCATACATACGCCTTGCCATTATTCCGGCCCTAAGGAGCTAGCATTAGCCTTGGGTACTGTGCATATTGAGTTAATATTGATTCACCCTTTTCGTGAAGGGAACGGAAGAACTGCTCGTCTCTTAGTAGACCTAATGGCAATGCAAGCCAATAGGCCATCCCTGAATTTCTCTGCCATTGATAAAACTGAGAACGAGAAAGGATTTGAGCAATACATTTTGGCGATTCATGCAGGGGTCAGCGGAAATTAT
>CAYVBZ010000017.1:0-23394 GCA_964449835.1 uncultured Coxiellaceae bacterium
AAGGCCGGTGCTGGTGCGCGGTGACAAGGACGCCAATTATGGAAAAGTGGTAGAGGCCATGGTTCTTTTGCAGCAAGCGGGCGCTGTGAAGGTGGGACTGATCACACAACCGAATCATACCACCCCTCCTCAGTCATCCTAAACGTCTAAAGAACGAGAGAATATGCAGTCAACAAACTCTAAAAAGGCTTTTCTATTTTCAACCTGCTTGCATGTTTTCGTTTTAATGATTTTAATTGTGGGCCTTGAGTTTTCCCCATCAATGCCGGTTGTTTCTAACAACGATACCCAGGTGATCAATGCCATCGCTCTCAAAGACTCGCCTATCCTCGCGCCGCCGACCAAGGCCGTCACTGAACAGCAATCCGTCCAAGAACCCCCTTTATTGAAAACCAAAGCGGATAAAACTGCCGGGGCCGCGCAGCCCGTGCAGCCAAAGCCAGCTGCGACTGAAGCGGCCTCTAAAGCGCCGCCCCAAGTCGAGAAGCTAGCGCTCGCACCACCGAAAAAAAAGATCGCGGAAAAACCCAACAAAAAGCTAATACGAAAAGAGCTCTCCAAACAATTGCTGGCGGACCTCGCCGATGAAATGACCAAGCAGGCGAAAACAAAACAAAAACTTTTGAAGAAAAAATTCAACCAAGAATTAGTCAGTCAATCTGAAAAAGCTTTACAACAGCTGATCAAAGAGCAAAATCAGCTGAGCGGCCAGCGATCACAGCATCGGCAAGGGCTAATCAACAAATATAAGGCACAGATTTTACAAGCAATCGGACAGCAATGGGTGGTGCCCAGAAACGTCAATAAACATTTAACCTGTGAATTATTCATTCGCTTGGCGCCGGGCGGCCAGGTCTTGGATGTCAGCATCAAGAAAAGCAGCGGAGACCCCTTATTAGACCGTTCCGCGCAGAGGGCAGTCTTAAAGGCTTCACCTCTGCCGGTCCCCGATGATATTTACTCCTTTAGGATCTTTGAGCAATTCGTTCTTAAGGTAAAACCCGAGAATATTCAAGAGAATAAGGGCGACCAAGGGTTCTGGATTAGTTAAGAGCGTCTACGTCCAAAACATGTTAAAATGAGATTAATACAGTAGGTAAGCTAGCTTAGGTTACAACTGTCATTCTGAGCAAAGCGAAGAATCGCTGGAAATTTTAACAGATCCTTCACTTCGTTCAGGATGACTTGTAACCTAAGCTAGCTTACCTACTGTATCAAAGAAAATATTTTTAATTATTTGCCCGATTCACTAAACACTTACAAGGGAGTTTGTGTGCTACTAGAAGCGCAAATCTTTGGGGCCTTGACCGTTTTTATCCTGAGCGTTGCCCTCGGTCTTCAAATCTTTTATCTCTGGCATTTGAAAGGCCGTTTGACCCAGACTGAAAAAAAATTAAAACATATTGGCGTCAAAGAACAAGAATTACAAACAGAATTAAACGAATACAAAACGAAATTCACACAGGAGGTTTTGCGAGATGCCGTAACGGGTCTGCCTTGTCTCTCCCTTTTTAAAGAACAAGTCGAGTTAATTCTCGATCAAAGCGAACGGAATAACAGCCTCTTTGGCATTTTATTTCTGGACTTAAAAAACTTTAAAGTCATCAATAATACGCTAGGCTATGCTCTGGGAGATATGGTCCTTAAAGAGGTGGCAAATCGTCTCCAGCTCTCGGTCCGTCAAATTGATTCAGTTTGCCGCTTTTCCGGCGACATTTTTGTCATGCTGCTTTCACAATTAAGCCATCCCGAGTCAGCGGGCTTGATTGTCCGCCGGCTTTTTCAAAAATTGGAAGAACCTTTTCAGATCGAGCGTCATGAATTATATGTCGCAGGTAATATTGGGATTGCGGTTTTTCCCATGGACGGCGATACGGTCGATACTCTTTTTAGAAATGCCGCCCAGGCCTTGTCTCTGGCTAAAGTCTCCGGCAGCCAGCAGTATCAATTTTATCGGGCGGACATGCATAACCATAGTCAACGTGAATTAGCCCTGAATTCTGCACTATGCCGTGACCTGATCTTCCGCGAATTTTTAATTGAATATCAACCGCAGGTTGATGTCGAAACCCATGAAATATTTTGCTGGGAAGTTTTGCTTCGCTGGCAGCATCCTGAATTTGGGCTGATCACACCGCGCGAATTTATCCGTCTCGCCGAAAATAATGGAAGAATTGAGGCCATTGGCGAATGGATTCTACGGCATGTCTGCCATCAGATGAAACTCTGGGAGACGCAGGGTTTCGCTGTGCCTAGCGTTGCCTTGAATATTTCTTTGCGCCAATTGGAAGGCCATCATTTTATGAGCACGCTGCTCAATGTGATCCAAGAGACAGGTGTCAATCCTAAAAAGCTCATTTTTGAAGTGGCCGAAGGCGATATTTTAAAACAAACAGCCGAATTAGATAAGGCCTTGAAGGTCCTGGAACGCTTAGGCATCCGGATGTCCGTTGACCATTTCGAGGGCGGGGATGTCTTGCTGCGCTATTTAAAGACCTTCCCCATGGACTTTTTGAAAATTGATAGCAGCTTTATTCGCGATCTTTCGAGTAGTAAGGAATCCGAGGCCATCGTCAATATGATGGTCTTCCTCGCCAAAAATTTAAATAAAAAAATTATCGCACTCGGCGTCGAGACAGAATCTCAGCAACAAACTTTGCAAAAGCTGGGCTGCTATTTGATGCAGGGGTATTGGTTTAGTCCGCCTTTAAGTGAAAATGAGGTCGCGAAGAGGCTGCCCCTTGAAACGGCCACATCTGTACAGGAAGGGGACCACACAGTATCCTAAGGCTTTTAGGTGCTGAGAGGATTCCTGGCTATGTCTTACCGAGCTTTTTTTCTGATTGTTTTACTTTCCTTCCTGTTCCCCTTGCCTGCGGCACATGCCTTGCTAAATTTAGAGCTGACCCAAGGCGTCACTGGCGCCTCCCCAATTGCTGTAGTCCCTTTTGCTGAGCGAGGCCACCCGGTGTCGCGAGTCTCCGAGATCATTTACAATGATTTGCAACACAGCGGGCGTTTTAAAGTCTATGACCCGGCAGCTTTAAAAGAGCGTCCCACCCAGGTCGGCGAAGTTTCTTTTCCTTATTTCCAACGTTTAGGCGCAGACAATTTAGTGGTAGGGCAGGTTAAAGCGCTGGGAAATGGGCAGTACCAAGTTCGCTTTCAACTCATGGATGTTTTTAAAGGCGGCCCTTCGACGGAAAAAAATCCTACTGCTATTTCGCAAGCCTTGCTCTTGAATCAAGAATTTGAGGTTTCAGAGAAACAACTCAGACAGGTTGCCCATCATATTAGCGATCTGGTCTATGAAAAAATTCTGGGGGCTCGTGGCATTTTTTCAACACGGCTCGCCTATATTGTTGTGAATCGTGGCGCCAAGGGCGGCAATCGTTATACTTTGGAAGTGGCCGATGAAGATGGCTATAACCCAAGACAACTGCTGTCTTCGGCCGATCCCATCATGTCGCCGTCCTGGTCTCCTAACGGGCGGCAAATTGCCTATGTTTCCTTTGAAAAGCGAAGGGCCGCTATTTACATACAAGATGTCGCAACGGGCGCCCGTCAACTCGTCAGTCAATTGCCGGGTATCAATGGCGCACCTTCTTGGTCTCCGGATGGCCGCAAACTCGCTTTAGTGCTGTCCAAGGGAGAGTCGCCGAATATTTATGTGCTGAATCTGGAGAGCCGAAAACTGACTCAAATCACGAATGATTATTATATTAATACGGAACCGGCTTGGTCTCCGGATGGGAAATACCTTATTTTTACCTCGACGCGCAGCGGGGGCCCTCAAATTTACCAATATCAATTTGCGGCCAAGTCACTCACGCGCTTGACTTATGAGGGCAATTATAATGCCAGAGGCGGCATTACGCAGGACGGCAATCGGCTGGTGACGATTCATCGGCAGGGCGATGCTTTTAATATCGCGCTCTTTGATCTCAATACGGGTGCCATGCGTCTTTTAACGCCATCCGGTACCCACGATAGCAGCTCACCCAGCGTTGCACCCAATGGCAGTATGGTTTTGTATGATACGGTTTATCAAGGACGGAATATGCTGGCGATGGTGTCTACAGATGGACGGATTCAATTGCGCCTGCCGACCCGAGAGGGCGAAGCGCAAGACCCTGCTTGGTCTCCATTTTTATCTTAACGTGAAAAGGCTTTGACGACTGCTGGCTTGATGTTCTTGCGTTTCTGAGTATACTTGTGGAAGCTGATGATGAAAGGAGAGTTCCATGCGATTAATGCCCTATTTTCGCACCATTTTGCTGGGAAGCGGCCTGGCCTTGCTTACCTCCTGTGCCGCCTGGCATAACGGTCAACAAGATACTGCCTCCAGTTCAATAATTGATGGCAATGTGAATGAAGCGACCAGCGCTCAGCCAACCGGATTAGGAGACGAGTCCACCTTGGCCTCGGCCGAGACAGATCAAAGTTTAAGCAGTCGTACCTACTATTTCGATTTTGACAAAAGTGAGGTGCGGGATGAAGATAAACCCGCTATTCAAGCGAATGCGCAGTATTTAATGAACCATCCCAATGCCAAGGCCTTAATTGAGGGCCACACCGATCCCCGCGGAAGCCGGGAATACAACATTGCTTTAGGGGAACGCCGCTCCAAGGCCATTCAAGCGATGTTTAAAGGTCATGGCGTGTCTTCTTCGCAAGTTCGCATTATTAGCTACGGCGCTGAAAAGCTGGCGTCCAACGGTCGCGCCGAGTCGGACTATCAACTCGACCGACGTGGCGTCCTTGTTTATTTACAACAGTAAGCCCTGAAAATGAAACGTAGCCTTTTGTTCTGCACTTTAATTTTGACGAGCCTCATTGCGTATGCCGAGCACAGTGCACCTGTCTTTGATGTTGATAGTATGTCGAATGACAGCCAGACAGCGAATGCGTGGGCGCAAGATGAGAATGCGAAGTCAGCTTTAAATCAGGCCCTGACCACCTCCACGGAACCACCCGCCACAGTTGAACAACGTGTTGAACGAATGGAGCAACTGCTTGCGAGCTTGCAGCAAACGGACCTCTCAAACCGTCTCAATGGCATGCAGGGCGAGGTACAAGCCTTGCGGGGGCAAGTGGAAGAGCTGACACATCAATTGCAGGAATTTCGCAGCCAACAACGTCTACGCACTGAAGCCGAAAAGGCCAGCGGCCGCGATTTAGCCGACCAACAAGCCATGAGCCCGGTTCCCCGGGATTCTGATGAAGACGGCGTGAGCTCTTCCAAGCTGACTTCTAACAAGAAAATGCAGGCCAAGCCTGAGGCTTCTTTGGAAAAGCAGAGTGGTACGCTCGCTGAGAACCGCGCTTCCGCTCCTTCCGTCAAAAAAACGTCGCCCTCCTATGAGCAGCCGAATACTGTCGAAGAGCAGTCCGTTTATCAAACAGCTTATAACCTCATTAAAATGAAAAAATATGACGAGGCCATCGGTATTTTACAAAAAATGCTGGTGAAATATCCCTCCGGCCAATCGGCCGCGAATGCACATTATTGGCTGGGCGAACTCTACAGTTTAACCGGTGCCAATGAGAGGGCCGCTTCGGAATTTTCGGTGGTCGTGAAGCAATATCCGAGCAATCCCCGCGTGGCCGATGCCGAGCTGAAATTAGGCTTAATCAATGCCACCTTACTTAAATGGCCGGCTGCCAAGGCTTCTTTTAAAAAGGTGATCAGCCAATATCCTGGAACCACATCAGCACGTTTAGCAATGGAACAGCTCAAGCTGCTTAAACAAAGCGGTCATTGATTAAGCTATGTCCACCCCACGTTTGCGCATCACTGAAATTTTCTATTCTTTGCAAGGGGAAACCCGCACAATGGGCTTGCCGACGGTTTTTATCCGACTGACCGGCTGTCCTTTACGCTGCCAATATTGTGATACGACTTATGCTTTTAATGGCGGAAACTGGCAGGCCCTGGATGAAATCTTAGAGAAAGTCAAAAATTATAAAACGCCTTATGTGACGGTGACTGGGGGGGAACCCTTGGCGCAAAAAGCTTGTTTGACACTATTAAAGCAGCTCTGTGACCAAAACTATATAGTTTCGCTTGAAACCAGCGGTGCTTTGGATGTTTCCCAAGTAGATTCCCGAGTGGTCAAGGTTGTAGACTTGAAGACACCCGATTCTGGAGAGATGGAAAAGAATTTATTTTCTAATCTTCAACATCTCACACCACAAGATCAAATTAAATTCGTCATCTGTAGCCGCAAAGACTACGACTGGTCCCGCGAAATTTTGGAACACCATGATCTGGACAAAATTTGCCAGGTCCTATTTTCTCCAAGTTTTGCTCAACAATCTGCTGCTTCTTTGGCGGATTGGATTTTACAAGATCAATTGCCCGTCCGTTTCCAAATCCAACTCCATAAATATTTATGGGGAGACGAACCTGGGCGTTGATATTTTTTGAGAGTTCAGTAATATATTGCAGCTCTGGGCCGTTAGCTCAGCCGGTAGAGCAGCGGGCTTTTAACCCGTTGGTCCTGCGTTCGAATCGCAGACGGCCCATTCAAATTATATTTCCCACGGGGAATGAATCCCCTTTGGAAACCTCTTCCCCCACAAAGACCTCCTGGGTTGGGAGGAATTCCACCTTGATATTCCTCCCCCGCATCCCCATGTTAAAATATAACTAATCACCCCAGGAGTTCCCACTCGTGCGAATGGATAAACTAACCAGCCAATTCCAAGCCGCCCTTTCCGAAGCACAATCCCAGGCCATCGGCCGCGACCATGGCGTCATCGAACCCCTCCATGTCATGAAAGCCCTGCTAGACCAAGAAGGCGGCACCATCCCCGCTATTCTAGCCAAAGCCAAGGTCAACAGTACTGGCTTGCGCGCGCTCTTAGACGCTGCTCTTGCCCGTCTCCCCCAAGTTTCAGGCACCCAGGGAGAAATGCACATCTCGAATGAGCTAAACCGCATCCTCAATGTCATGGATAAGCTGGCCCAAAAACGCAAGGACGATTACATCTCCAGCGAATTATTCCTCTTGGCCGCGGTCGAAGACAGCGGCACTCTGGGAGAACTCTTACGCAAAGCCGGCGCCACCGCTAAAAATATCGAAAAAGCCATCGATGAAGAGCGGGGCGGCCAGCGTGTTAATGATCCTAATGCCGAAGAGCAACGCCGCGCACTGGAAAAATACACCGTGGATCTCACCGCCATGGCTGAGCGCGGCAAATTAGACCCGGTCATCGGCCGTGACGCAGAAATTCGCCGCACCATACAAGTACTTTTGCGCCGCACCAAGAATAATCCAGTTTTAATTGGGGAACCCGGCGTCGGTAAAACCGCGATCGTGGAAGGCTTGGCGCAGCGTATTGTTAATGGCGAGGTTCCAGAAGGCTTGCTCAATAAACGCGTTCTGTCTTTGGACTTAGGGGCTTTGGTTGCCGGAGCGAAATTTCGCGGGGAGTTTGAAGAGCGTCTCAAAGCGGTACTAACAGACCTATCCAAACAAGCGGGGCAGGTGGTCCTCTTCATTGATGAAATCCACACGGTCGTCGGTGCTGGAAAAGCCGAAGGCTCAATGGATGCCGGGAATATGCTAAAGCCCGCTTTAGCACGCGGCGAATTGCGCTGTGTCGGCGCCACAACCCTGGACGAATATCGAAAATACATTGAAAAAGACGCAGCCCTGGAGCGGCGTTTTCAACGGATCTTGGTGGAAGAACCCTCAGTTCCCGATACCATTGCGATTTTGCGCGGCTTGAAAGAACGCTATGAACTGCATCACGGCGTTGAAATCGCAGACTCTGCCTTTGTTGCCGCCGCCACTTTATCACACCGCTATATTACGGACCGCAACCTGCCTGATAAGGCCATTGATTTGATCGATGAGGCGGCCAGCCACATCCGTATGGAAATTGATTCTAAGCCGGAAGAGCTGGACAAGCTGGACCGCAAACTCATTCAACTCAAAATTGAACGCGAGGCCATGAAAAAAGAGAGTGATGAGGCCTCGAAAAAGCGCTTAGAAAAATTAGAAAAAGAAATCAGCAAACTAGAAAAAGAAAGCGAAGGCCTTGAAAAAATATGGCAAGACGAAAAAGCCTCTTTACAGGGTTCACAACAAATTAAAACCAAGCTGGAAAGAGCACGCCAAGAATTGGAAACCGCCCGCCGGGCTTCTGATTTAAGCCGGATGGCCGAGTTGCAATATGGCCGCATTCCCGAGCTGGAAAAAGAATTGGCGGACTCCCTGAAAGCACCGCAAAAAGGAAAGCCGCTGTTGCGAAACCGCGTGACTGAAGAAGAAATTGCCGAAGTGGTTTCCAAGTGGACGCATATTCCCGTTTCCAAAATGTTGGAAGGGGAAAAAGAAAAATTACTGCATATGGAAGATGCTCTGCATAAGCGCGTGATTGACCAAGATCAAGCGGTGAGTGCTGTTGCAAATGCCATTCGCCGTTCCCGTGCTGGGCTTTCCGATCCCCATCGACCCATTGGTTCTTTTCTCTTTTTAGGCCCAACCGGCGTCGGTAAAACCGAATTATGTAAGGCCTTGGCCGCTTTTCTTTTTGACACAGAAGAGGCCATGGTCCGTATTGATATGTCGGAGTTCATGGAAAAACATGCTGTTGCCCGTTTAGTGGGTGCCCCGCCAGGCTATGTCGGCTATGAAGAGGGGGGATATCTGACGGAACTGGTGCGACGCAAGCCTTATTCCGTCATCTTATTTGACGAGGTGGAAAAGGCCCACCCCGATGTTTTCAATATCCTGCTGCAAGTCTTAGACGATGGCCGTTTAACCGACAGCCAGGGCCGTACAGTCGATTTTCGCAATGCCGTGGTGGTCATGACCTCCAATCTGGGTTCAGACCGAATTCAGGAGATGGCGGAGCGTAAAAACTATAACGAAATGAAAACCGCGGTCCTTGAAATCGTCAGTAAACATTTTCGTCCCGAATTTTTAAACCGCATTGATGAGGTGGTTGTTTTCCATCCATTAGACGAAAAACAGATCAAATCAATAGCGAACATTCAGGTCCAACGTTTGCGTCAAAGATTAGCTGAGAAAGATTTTGGCTTGAATGTTACCAATGCCGCATTGGATTATTTGGCAGCCTCAGGTTATGATCCTATTTATGGCGCGCGCCCCTTAAAAAGGGCCATCCAGCAGTTTATTGAAAATCCGCTGGCACAAGAGATTTTAGCTGGCAAATTCCTGCCAGGCGATGTGATACAGGTTGAAGTTAAGAATAACCGCCTCGCTTTTGCAAGCAAGGGCAAAATTCCTGAGGATAAATATGTATAAACACATCTTATTTGCAACTGACCTGAGCGAAGAAACAAACTTTATTCTGGAAAAAGTGCGTGCGGTACGCGGTTATACCGGGGCGCAATTGAGCCTGGTCCATGTGGTCGAGCCGCTGCCAGGATATAGCTATGCCTACTTAGGCATTGAAGATATTGAGGAACAACTGATCCAAGAAGCACGTGAAGCACTGGCTAAATATGGCGAAAAGATGACCGTGCCCCGCGATCATCAATGGATTGAAGTGGGACCTTCCAAAACTAAAATTTTAAAAGTCGCAGACGAGATCAAGGCCGATTTAATTATTTGCGGCAGTCATGGACGGCATGGCTTGTCTTTGCTTTTAGGCTCAACCGCCAATGCGATTTTACATGGCGCGAAATGCGACGTTTTGACAGTGCGATTACCTGATAATGGAATTTAAAGATTATTACGCCATCTTGGGGGTGCCGCGGGAAGCCTCTGAAGACGACATCAAACGAAGTTACCGCAAACTGGCCCGCAAATACCATCCAGACGTGAGCAAAGAAGCGCACGCTGAGGAACGGTTCAAGGAAGTCCAGGAAGCCTATGAAGTTCTGAAAGATCCCAAAAAACGCAGTGCTTATGATCAACTGGGCGCGAATTGGAAGAGCGGCCAGGATTTCCGTCCTCCGCCAGGCTGGCAGTCTGCGGGTGGTTTTGAAGATATCTTCGCGGGTGAAAGCGGTGACGATCTAGGGGGGGGGTTCAGTGATTTCTTCTCCATGCTTTTTGGCCGGCAGGCGCGCGGTGGCGCAGGGGGATTTCAGCACCGTCATCAGCAGCAGTTTGGCGGCGGCTTTCAAAGACGGCCGCAGCAGCAAAGACAAGACCAGCATGCCAAAATTCAAATTTCACTTGAAGAAACTTATGCTGGCGGGGCTAAAACCATTCAACTACAAGTGCCAACAGCTGATGCGCAGGGCCGCATTCAATATGGCTTGCGGACCCTGAAAGTCAATATTCCGAGAGGCATCACTTCCGGACAGCAATTGCGTCTTTCAGGGCAGGGCAGTCAGGGCGGAGATTTATATTTGGAAATTGAACTAGCCCCACATCGTTATTTTAGCCTGCAAGGCCACGACGTTTATCTCACTTTGCCTGTTACGCCTTGGGAAGCCGCTTTAGGCACCAAAATAGCCGTGCCAACCTTGGGTGGAAAAGTTGAATTAAAGCTTGCGGCGGGATCTCAAGGCGGACAAAAAATGCGCTTAAAAAATCGCGGCCTCCCTGCCAAGCCTCAGGCGGGTGACCAATATGTTATCTTGCAAATTCTAACGCCGCCCCCTCATACCGAGGCTGAACGGGCTTTGTATGAAAAAATGGCAAAGGAATTTTCTTTTGATCCCCGCTCGACGCTACCTTAAAAAAAATACAGGGTGACAGGGCCTCGGCCATCTATCCTAAGGCTTCATGCGCGGCCCAACCGGACAGTCTTCCAAAAAAGTATCAAATAATGGATTTAATCCCGTTTTAGTTTTCTGTGCTCCTCTGCAATTCCACCATTTCCAGGGAAAGGTTTCATTATGTGTCTTGAAAGAGAGAGTTAAGCTTTCGCGCTCTGTTTCCAGCATGTTGCGAAGCTTAGTAAGCTCGTCGTTAATATCCTGAAATTCTTTATCGGTCCAGACGGCAGTGGCAGAGGTCCGCAGCCCTTGTACCTCATTCAGAATGTTCAGGGTTGAAGAGCCGACTCGAACGCAGGACTCTTTCTTATGGCGGGTTAGCAGACACAGCGAGTCTCTTTCCTCAATTGCTCCACTAAAGCCTAACCAAGCTCTTACTTTTAGGAAGAGAGAAGTGGAATTCGTATCGTAGCGGTTTGCATTATCGATGTAATCATTCAAGTCAGAAAGCACACGGTTACAGTAGGTATTCAATTTATCCAGCTGTTGGGTTTGCGCCCACAACATCGTTTCTTTGGACGGAATGATGCTTTGGGCCTGATGGATGGCAATGAGGATCTCACAATCTTTTCGGCTTTCCTGGTAGCTAGCCACGCATTTATCGATGAGTTCTGTGATGACCTGCTTGTCCGTTTTAAGAAACCAAGTTCCCCTTTGAATGCCGGTATAATTTAAAGTGGTAGCAAGCAGTTTTTTGCCCCGCTTGACATGAGAAGATAAAGAGTAAGAGGATTCAGGCGGGGGTTCCCGCAATTGCCAGAGCCGGTCCCAATAGGTTTCATTCTTATCCGGCAAAAGTGCATTATTAAACCAGATTAATTCTTTCCATTTTTCGAGAGAGACTGAGAAAAAAATGGCAGGAAGTTGATTGGACGGTTCCAAAAAACATTTTCTTAATTTTGAAAGTTCGCCTTCCCTTTGCTTTAATTGATCGTTCATCCGGTTCCAATGAAGGAGATTCTGGTTGGCGGGATCAAGCAAGAATTTCAAAGGGCCAAGAACATGACGATAAGCGGGATTGAGAAAGAGCTTGTCCCTTGTTTTATGGAGGGTATTTTTAATGACTTCTTGCCAAGTTTTGATGGCCTCTAGATAAAGTTTATATTGGAGCCAGGCTAAGTTTTCGACCCGTTGGTTCCCGTGTGCGATAGTCTCTAAAAGCGTTTTCAAATTCTCGGTAGCGTGTTGGATGGTGTTTAAGGGATCCAAATAAAGCCCATCCTTGACGGGGTCAATCCGCAGATAGTCCAGAATGCCTTTAATCAGGGGATCAATGCCGTCCGGGAGGAGATGCTTGATAAGGGCTGCTACAACGTCAGGCGGTAAAAAGGAAATGTTATGTTGCCCGAGCTCTGTGATAATACGACGGGAATGCGTTTCTAAGAGCGCTTCAAGCCGTTCAACATTGACCCCTTCCTGTTCATCATTCACGGCTTCAAGAAGGTCCTTCCACAGTTCCTCGATTAAGGAACTGATGCGAGGGTTCATGGAATTTCCTTTTAAGAGTCGAGTTGATGATTCATTAAAATTTCGCAGGACCCCAGATTGCGCAGCCGTTTCTCCATGCGCCGCAGTTCTTGGTCGCGATTTCTTCGAATGGTCTCTTTAAATTCAGGATTCAAAAGCGTGGTGGCATGATTAACATGGTCAAGATATTGACCCAAGGTTTCGGAAGGCAGAAAGATCATTTTATAGCCTTGTTCAACTAATTTTTTATGCATCAACTTTCCGGCGACTTGCTCGCTCGCGGCAAAAGACAAATGATGCTTTTTGATTAAAGCGCTGCGATAAAGCGCGCAGTGACTGCGCAAATAGTGGTAATCTTCGCCCAGTGGCTTTTCATTCCCAACGAGCCTGCGGTATTTTTTTTGAAAATAGCGCTCGCAGGTTTTCAAGGCCCGTTTGTACCAGGGTTTGGCTTCCAGCTTCCAGGAGCCGACACCTGCGATGTTCGGATCGTTTTCGATTTGAGCAAGCAAAAAATTCAACCACCGGGAATGTTTGACTAGCGTGTCTGTATGAATGGAGAGCACATAAGGCGTGTCTGCCAAGGTCAGCCCCAGGTCCAAGGCGCGGGCATGCGACATCACCGGGGGTTCATTTTCGATCCGCGGTCTTTCAATTAAATGGATCCAGCTTAATTGCCTCAAATAAGCCAGTGATTCATCCTGTGAGTCATTGTCAATCACAATTATTTTAGCCAGCGCCGGGTCCGTATATTTACGCAAGAGCCGCAGGCAAAGCTTGGTTAAGTCGGCTGTTTTATAATTCGGGATTAGGACACTGACTAAAGGGTTGGACATAAAACACACCTCGTTTTTTAACGAAAAAAAACCGTTCGCCCTGAGGAGGCCCCGCAGGGGCCATCTCGAAGGTCCATCTTATTTAAAGTTGTCCGCGACAAAATCCCAGTTAACAATTTTCCAAAAATTCTCGACATAGGTCGGGCGCACATTGCGATAATCAATGTAATAGGCATGCTCCCAAACATCGCAGGTCAGCAGGGCCTTTTTGTTTTGCTGCATGGGCGTTCCGGCATTGCTGGTTTGAACGATCTCTAATTCGCCTTGTGGATTTTTAACCAACCAGGCCCAGCCAGAACCAAAAACGGTGATCGCGGCTTGGCTAAATTGTTTTTTGAACTCCTCAAAAGAACCAAATTTCTTTTGGATGGCGTCTGCCAAGGAACCACTTGGCCCGCCCGCGCTTTTCGGGTTGAGACAGTGCCAGTAAAAAGTATGGTTCCAGACCTGGGCCGCATTATTAAAAATACCGCCGCTGGACTTTAAAATGGTGTCTTCAAGGGACAAGTCCGCAAATTCGGTGCCCTTGATCAAGTTATTTAAATTATTGACATAGGCTTGATGGTGTTTGCCATAGTGATATTCAAGCGTTTCTTGAGAAATGTAAGGCGCCAATGCGTTCATCGCATAAGGCAGTTTAGGTAGTTCATGAGTCATAGAGCCTCCTTTTGATTGATAAAATATTACGTTAGCGTAGTTCATTACAGCATCCCAAGGTCTTCGTCAATGAGCCCCTCCTCAAGAGAGGTCCCCTCCCTTTACGCTCCGCGTGGAGGGAGTTTAAATATTTTCCTCTGACCTTTTCGTCAACACCTCATAGCCATTTTCAGTCACCAAAATCGTATGTTCCCATTGCGCAGAAAGACTATGGTCTTTGGTCACCACCGTCCACTGGTCTGGCAAAAGCTTCACCTGCCGCTTCCCGGCATTAATCATAGGTTCAATGGTAAAAATCATCCCAGCTTCCAGGGCCGCCCCCGACCCCGGCAGCCCATAATGCAGCACATTGGGAGGCTCATGGAATTCCCTGCCTATTCCATGACCACAGTATTCTCGGACCACAGAAAAATGCTGGGCTTCTGCATGCTGCTGAATCAGCGCGCCCAAATCCCCAAAATGGACGCCAGGCCGCACATTTTTAATGCCCAGATAAAGACATTCCTGCGTGACCCGCACCAGTCGCTCCGCAAGGATGGACGGCTTGCCCACCATGAACATCTTACTCGTATCCCCGTGATAATTATCCTTTAATACAGTCACATCCACATTGACGATGTCCCCATTTTTCAATTTTTTGGCACTGGGAATCCCATGGCAGACCTGGTGATTGACCGAGGTGCAAATCGACTTGGGGAAGCCGTGATAATTAAGCGGGGCGGGAATCGCTTTTTGAACCTGAACGATATAATCGTGGCAAATTTGGTTTAATTCGTCCGTTGTTACCCCTTCCTTGACATGGGGGCCAATCATTTCCAGCACTTCAGCGGCCAGATGCCCTGCAATGCGCATTTTTTCAATTTCTTCAGAGGTTTTAATGGTAATACCCGTCATAAATTCGTCTTTATTCCACAGTTGTTAGAAGTAGACACCTATGGTATAAAGGCATGCTTAAATTAGCAACAGGCGCAGCGATTTTTCGCTGCAACAGTCGCACACGTATTACAACCATTCGCCGGGTGCTTTCTTCTAAAGGAAGGTTGGCGAAAGGGCCTTCGTATGGGCCCGCTGGAATGCGTGGAGGCTTAACCCAACTAGAGAGTAGTACTTATGTCAATTGTTACTATGCGTGAAATGCTTGAAGCAGGTGTTCATTTCGGACACCAAACCCGTTATTGGAACCCCAAAATGGCGCCTTATATTTATGGGGTCCGCAATAAGGTCCATATTATCAATCTAGAATATAGCCTGCCGATGTTCATTGAAGCCCTCAATTTTATTGGCGGAATCGCGGCCAAAAAAGGAAAAATTCTTTTTGTCGGCACCAAACATGCCGCGCAAGAAATTATCCAGGAAGAAGCTGAACGTTGCCACATGCCTTTTGTGAACCGGCGTTGGCTGGGCGGCATGCTGACCAACTACAAGACCATTCGTCAGTCGATCAAGCGGCTCAAAGAATTGGAGCTCATGTTTGACAGGAGTTCTTTTGGCAAATTAACCAAAAAAGAAATTCTTCAATTGACCCGCGAGAAGGCCAAGCTCGTCAATAGCTTGGGCGGCATCAAAAATATGGGCGGCTTGCCGGATGCCTTGTTCGTGGTCGATGTGGGGCATGAAAACATTGTGGTCCGTGAAGCGAACCGCTTAAGTATTCCGGTGATCGGTATCGTCGACACCAACAACTGCACGGACGGCATTTCCTATGTGGTTCCAGGCAACGATGATGCGAGCCGCGCCATTCGCCTCTATGCCCGCTGCGTTGCGGACACTATCCTAGAAGCTCGCGCCGGCATCACGACGGATGTCAACGAAGAAGTTGAAGAAGAGTTTTTAGAAGTCGAACCGGACACTCAACCTGACCAAGAGCAGCCCGGACGCGATGAAGGCGACACGCTTCAAGCCTAAATGATTAGATGAGGTGTTTTATTTATGACAATAATTACAGCGGCGCTAGTAAAAGAACTGCGGGATAAAACAAGCGCGGGCATGATGGAGTGTAAAAAGGCGTTGGAAGCCGTCAAGGGCGATATCAATCTTGCGATTGAAGAACTACGCAAATCAGGGAAGGCCAAGGCTGCGAAACGCGCCGGACGCATTGCTGCGGAAGGCGTGATTGTCACCTTGGCTGATGCGGACAGCAAACAGGCGATGATGATTGAAGTGAATAGCGAAACCGATTTCGTCGGCCGTGACGAAAGTTTTGTGACCTTTGCCAAGGCCGTTGCGCAAACAGCTTGGGAAGGAAAAATTCACGACATCCAAGCTTTGCTGACACAGCCTTTAAAAGGGTATGCGGGCCAAAATGTCGAAGATGTGCGCCAAGCTTTGATTAGTAAGGTGGGAGAAAACGTCTTGCTGCGCCGTCTGGTGTATTCCGCGCCGCTTGCCGATCCCGCCAATCAAACCATTGGTGTTTATCGTCATGGCGACCGTATCGGTGTTGTGGTGGAGTTGGACTGTGACAATAAAGAACTGGCCAAAGATATCGCCATGCACATTGCCGCTAGCCGGCCCTTGGTGATCGCGCCGGAAAATGTTTCCCCCGAGCTGATCGAAAAAGAAAAAGAAATCTATTCCGCGCAAGCGGCGGCCAGTGGCAAGCCCAAGGAAATCATTGAAAAAATGGTCCTTGGCAAGCTCAAGAACTTCTTAAATGAAATCTCTTTGCTCGGCCAACCCTTTGTCAAAGACCCGAACCAGACCGTGGGTGAACTTCTGACAAAGAACAGGGCCAAGGTGCTGGCTTTCCAACGTTTTGAAGTCGGCGAAGGTATTGAAAAAGAAGAGGAAGACTTTGCGAAAGCAGTCATGTCACAAGTCCAGGGAAGTTAAAAATGGAAAAACAAACGGTCCAACCGAAGTATCGACGCATTTTATTGAAGTTGAGCGGGGAAGCCTTACAGGGCGATAATTTATTCGGCATCGACGCCTCTCGCTTAGAGCGCATTGCACAAGAAATTGCTGGGGTAACCGCACTCGGTGTGCAGGTTGCGCTGGTCGTGGGCGGCGGCAACCTGATTCGCGGCGCTGACCTCTGCGTATCCGGCATTGACCGCATTGCCGCCGATCAAATGGGCATGTTGGCGACGGTGATTAACGGTATTGCGCTCTGCGATGGTCTTCGCAAAAAATATATTTTTGTTTCCCTCATGTCTGCTTTCTCTATTTCGGGCATGACAGAAACCTACGATCATATCCTAGCCCGGGAGAGATTGGCCCAGGGCAAGGTGCTTATTTTGGTCGGTGGTACCGGTAATCCCTTGGTCACCACCGATTCCGCGGCAGCCTTGCGTGGTATCGAAATCGGCGCGGACCTCGTGGTCAAAGCCACCAAAGTCGACGCCGTTTGCTCAGACGACCCCATTAAGAATCCCGAAGCAAAACGTTATTCTCATTTAAGCTATGATGAAGTGTTGGAACAGCGCTTGAATATCATGGACCTCACCTCCATCTTACTGTGTCGCGATGGCGGCTTGCCGATCCGCGTTTTTAATATGAATAAGCAGGGCGGCCTGAAACGGATCGTCTTAGGAGAAGAAGTGGGAACGCTAATAGATAATGGTTAATTCTAAAGAGGAGGGAGATCGATGTCTCAAACAGTGATCAAAGCGGCCGAACAACGCATGCATAAATGCATTGAAGTGTTCAAACAAGAAATGGGCAAGTTACGCACGGGCCGGGCGCATCCCAGTATTTTAGAGCAAGTGCGGGTGGATTATTACGGAAATGAGACTCCTTTAAGTCAGGTCGCGAGCATTAATGTCGGCGATGCGCGAACCTTAATGGTTTCGCCCTGGGAAAAGAAAATGGTCCCCTTGATTGAAAAAGCCATTCTCAATGCCGGTCTCGGCTTAAATCCTGTGACTTCCGGCGACGTCGTTCGCGTTCCTATGCCGCCGCTGAATGAAGAAAGACGCAAAGAATTAATCAAGGTCCTACGCAGTGAAGCTGAAACCGCGCGCGTCAGCATCCGCAATGTGCGTCGTGACTCTAACAATGAATTTAAAGAACTCTTAAAGAAAAAAGAAATGACGGAAGACGAAGAGAGAAGGTCAATGGACCAAATCCAAAAGCTAACTGACAAATGCATTGCCGAGGTGGACCATTTGTTGGCAACCAAAGAAACTGACTTAATGGCGGTTTAATTTTAAGCGATGAGCACTTTTTCTGAACCCAGAGATCCCGGAAAAGCGCAGCCACGACATATTGCCATTATTATGGATGGCAACGGTCGCTGGGCACGCAAGCGCTTTTTGCCGCGCGTGGCTGGCCATCGCGCGGGGGTGGATGCCTTGCATAAGGTTGTGAAACAGGCCGTTCAGCGAGGCGTTGAAGTATTAACACTCTTTGCTTTTAGCAGCGAAAACTGGCGGCGTCCCTCCTATGAGGTTACTTATCTCTTGGACCTGTTTTTGAATATGCTGGAAAATGAAATTCAAAAACTCCATGAGCAAGAGATCCAGCTCCGTATTATTGGTGATCGAAGCCAATTCAATGAAAAGCTGCAAGCCCAGATTGTAAAGGCCCAAAACCATACTGCCCAAAACAAAGGCTTAAAACTTGTAATCGCCGCCAATTATGGCGGACAATGGGATTTGACGCAGGCCATGAAAAAAATTGCGCAAGAAGTTGAAGCTGGCAGTTTAAGCAGCACTTCTATTACTCCCGAATTGATCTCCACCAGACTTTCTTTGGGCGATCTTCCGCCGCCTGACCTTTTTATTCGAACCAGCGGCGAGCAGCGCATCAGTAATTTTTTGCTTTGGCAACTTGTCTACACGGAATTATATTTCACAGGAGTCTTGTGGCCTGATTTTAATGAAGTAGAATTAGACCGGGCCCTGGATTTTTATGCTGGCCGTGAGCGACGTTTTGGATGTACTAGTGAACAATTAAAAAGTGAGTTATTATGCTTAAACACCGCGTGATTACAGCCGTTATTTTAATTGCCGCTTTTTTAGGAACACTTTTCTTTGCGGCGCCGCCTGTCTTTTGCATCTTTACAGAAATTGTGGTGCTCTGGGGCGCTTGGGAATGGGGCCGCATGATGGGCATCCAGAAGACCGGCTATCGTCTTTTCTATGTTTTATTCCTCTTTAGCGTCATGCAGGCCATTTTCTTTGTTTCTGTTCCCATGGTCCTCTGCGAATATTTTTTCTATGTCTCTTTCTTTTTCTGGCTGCTCATGGTCCCTTTAGTCGCGCTCTATCCCCGCGCGCTATTTTGGAAAAAATCTGTTCTTTGCCAAGCAGCCATGGGTCTCTTTGTCCTTGTTCCCTGCTGGTTCGCGATTAATTTTTTGCGCGTCGTTAACTTAAACGGCCAATACTTACTGCTCTATTTATTTGTCCTGATTTGGAGCGCGGATACCGCAGCTTATTTTATTGGGAAAAAATGGGGTAAAAAACCCTTGGCATCTCAGGTCAGTCCTGGAAAAACCTGGGTCGGCGTTTATGGCGGCATCTCAATGGCTTTAATCGTCACGGCTGCGACGCTTGCCTGGTTTGGCGTCCCTTATTCTATGTGGCCTTATACCCTGGCCTTGACTTTGGTCACTGTGTTGTTTTCAGTGCTAGGGGATTTGTTTGAAAGCATGGTAAAGCGTAGTGAAGGCCTGAAAGATTCTGGGTCCTTGCTGCCTGGGCATGGCGGCCTACTCGATCGAGTGGATAGTTTAACGGCGGCTGCCCCCATTTTTACGCTGGGCGCGATTATTTTAAGCCGCTTGACCAGTTAGACCGAAGCCTTTTGTTTAGAGAATTTATAAAAAAAATGAAGAAAGTCATTTTAGCCTTGTTTTTCTTTTTAATGCTCAATCCAGCTTGGGCAGAGGGTTCCTTCCGTTTTACGGATATTGAAGTCCAAGGTCTGCAGCGAATTTCCCCCGCGACGGTCTACCATTATCTCCATCTCAAAAAAGGCCAAAGCATTAGCTCAGGCCAGACCGGAAAAATGATTCGGACTCTTTATAAAACGGGTTTCTTTGATCATATTGCACTCGCCCGAAGAGGGAACGTCCTGATTATTAAAGTCAGAGAGCGTCCTATTATCGGCTATCTTAAAATATCCGGAAACTCTGCTATTTCAACCGAGCGTTTAGATACGGTCATGAAATCGGTCGATATTGTGGAGGGCCGTATTTATAACGCGGTCATGCTGGAACGCATTAAGCAGAGTCTTTTAAATCAATATTATCAGCTCGGCTACTATAACGCGCGTATTGATGTGGACCTCACTACTTTGTCCAATAACCGTGTTTCAATTAAAATTAATATTTCAGAGGGGCTGGTCGCTAAAATCCGCGGCATTCATATTATTGGTAACCATGTTTTTAGTGAAAGGGAACTACAAAAACAATTGACCATTTCACTGCCCAATTTACTCAGCTTTTTCACCCAATCCGATCGTTACTCCGAAGAGAAATTAGAAGAAAGCATGGAAAAATTGAGAAACTTTTATCTCAATCACGGCTATCTTCAATTCAAGGTGAAATCGGCGCAAGCTGAAATTACCCCGGACCGTAAAGCGATTTTTGTCGTCATCACAGTCGAAGAAGGGCTGCCCTTTCATGTTACGGGCTTTAACCTCACGGGACAGTCTATTATTCCGAAAGAAGAGCTTGAAAAGAAGATTATCATCAAACCCGGTTCCGTCTTTTCCCGTCAGGAAATCATCGATAGCGAAAAAGGCATCACAGATACTTTTGGCGAGCGGGGTTATCTCTTTGTGAATGTCGTAGTCGATCCAAATGTCGACGAAGAGAAAAAAGAAGTCTTTTTACATTTTAGAGTGACGCCGGGCAAGCGGGTTTATGTGCATCATATTTCTTTCGTTGATAATCACCGTACGAACGATGAAGCCCTGCGGCGCGATGTGGTCCAGTTTGAGTCCTCTTTGGCTTCTACCAACCGGCTTGAAGAAAGCAAACACCGCTTGAGCCTCTTGCCTTATGTAAAAGACGTTCAAATGGCTGTGAAACCGGTGCCGGACACGGATAATCAGGTCGATGTTAGTTACAAGGTCACTGAAGATAATTCAGCCCAAGCTTCGATCACGGCGAGTTACTCCTTGACCGACCGCTTAGGTTTTGGTCTTGGTTTAAATCAAAAGAATTTTTTTGGTACCGGAAATACTTTGGGGATTAACTTTACCCAGAACCATTACGAAAAATATTACAGTTTAAACTATAGCGATCCTTATTATACGCTCGATGGAATCAGCAGAGACATCAGTATTTATGCCTCGAAGGTCAATCCTTCCGGCGCGAACCTCGCAAAAGCCTATACCTCAAACGATTTTGGCGCCTCGGTGACTTATGGTGTGCCCATTGGACAAGAAAAGGGAGTGCTAAGCCGCGCTTATCTTGGTTTTGGCTATGAAAACACCTTAATTCACTTGACCGCACAGCCCACGGCGCAGGTGACTGATTTCACCAATGTCCACGGCAGGCATTTCCAGCAATTTCATTTGCACAGTGGCTTAACCCGGGATAGCCGTGACAAGGCCATTTTCCCCAATATGGGCGGACTGCAAAAGTTTTTCGCCGACCTTTACGCGCCGGTCGCCATTGGCGCTTTAAAATATTATCAGTTTAACTATGAAGGCAAGTGGTACTATCCGATCACCCATGGCTTTGTAGCCACCGCGCGCGCTTTGCTGGGCTATGCTAATAGTTTTGACGGCATTAACCACTATCCCTTCTTCAAGAATTATTATGCCGGTGGTTTTGATAGTGTCCATGGCTATGAAGGCAATACCCTGGGCCCGAAAGATTCAAATGACAATCCCTTTGGCGGTAATCTTTTAACGGTGGGGGCTTTGGGCTTAGTGATTCCCAACCACTTTACAGACAGTATGCGGACCATCGCTTTCCTGGACGCGGGCAATGTGTTCACGGGTATTAATAACCGGAAATATGGCGGGCAGAGCACGGGGTCTGGGCCTTTGCGGTATAGCGCGGGCTTGGAAGTGGATTGGTTGGCGCCCATGGGCTTTGCCATCGGTTTTAGCTATGCCAAGCCTTTAAATCGGCAACCGGGTGATCGAGACCAGAGATTTCAGTTTTCCCTCGGTGCAAATTTAGGGTAGAATCAATAGCTGCCTCGGCATTATCTCTGTCCAACTTGTGGGCATTGAAGGAATTTATAAACTATATTAATTGGAGAATGATATGAAACATAAAATAGTTGCTTTGCTTGGTTCTGTACTTCTGGGAGCGCTCCCGCTGCACTCTGCCTTGGCGGCGGATGCTTCGCAGCCCGCTTTCTCTTTAAAGATTGCAGTGGTCAATGTGCAGCAAATTCTACAACAGTCCGCGAGAGTCACTGATTTAAGCAAAAAATTAGAAGATCAATTCAAACCCCGTCAGCAAAAACTGAGCGACCAGCAAAAAAGTCTTCAAGATGAGGTGGACAAGCTGAAAAAAGATGCTGCCACCATGGCGCAGAAAGAAAGAGATAGTCTGCAAAAGAAAGTGGAAACCGATCGTGCCGCCTTGGTAAAGCAAGTGGTTTCCTATCAGCAAGATCTGAACAAAGAACAAAATCAGATTATGCAAGGCTTGCTTGGTGATCTGAACGGTATTGTTTCCGGTATCGCCAAGAAGAATAGCTATAACTTGGTCCTGGATGCTCAAGCGGTCGTCTATGCGCCGGATAGCACGGACATCACCAAACAAGTCAGCGATCAGTTTAACAAGAAGTAAGCTCACTGATTTTAGCCAGCAGAACAGTCATTCCCGCGAAAGCGGGAATGACGTTTTTAGAGACAGAACGCACATGCCCTATACTTTAGCAGAACTAACCCAAGGCTTAGATGTTGTCATTCAGGGAGATCCTGAATGCCAAATTCATGGTGTTGCCACCTTAAATCAAGCGCAACCCGGTGAGCTCGCCTTTTTAAGCAATCCTGTTTATAAGAAATATTTACCGATTACCCAAGCCTCCGCGGTGATTCTATCCCCTGATGCGGCGGAGCACTGCCTGGTCAACGCAGTCATTTCAAAAAATCCTTATTTTGTTTATTCGCGGGTCGCCGCTCTTTTTGAAAGAAAAACGAAGCCTGTAACAGGCATTCATCCTTCCGCCGTGATTGGAAAAGACTGCAATATTGATCCAAGCGCTAGTATCGGTCCGCAAGTTAGCCTGGGAGACGGCGTAAAGATAGGTGCAGAAGCTGTGATAGGACCAGGCTCTGTGATTGGTGATCGCTGCGAGCTTGGTGAAGGTTCAGTCCTTCATGCGCATGTGACGCTTTATCACGAAGTTATCATCGGTAAACGTGTTGTCATTGCGTCTGGGGCAGTCCTCGGTAGCGATGGTTTTGGCTTTTCCAAGCACCAGGGCGTTTGGCATAAAGTGCCGCAAATTGGGCGTGTTGTGGTGGAAGACGAGGCGGAAATTGGCGCCAATTGCACCATTGACCGCGGCGCTATTGAGGATACTGTCATTGGCAAAGGGGCCAAACTCGATAATCTGATTCAGGTCGGGCATAACGTGCGTATTGGCGATCATACGGCCATTGCTGGCTGCGTCGGTATTGCAGGTAGCGCAATTATTGGCAAGCATTGCTTGATCGGCGGCGGGGCTGGTATCGGTGGGCATACCACCATTGCAGATAATGTCGCCGTAACCGGAATGACTGCGGTCACCAAGTCCATCCGAGAGCCGGGTATTTATTCTTCCGGAGTAGGGGGGTTGGTCAGCAATCAAGAGTGGCGTAAACACA
>CAYVBZ010000017.1:23404-32380 GCA_964449835.1 uncultured Coxiellaceae bacterium
TCGGGTCCATCAATTAGGCCGCTGGATGGAACGCGTGAAAGCCCTGGAAGAAGCTTTGGAAAAATTCATGGGGGAAGAGGCATCATGAAAACCGTGTTAGACATCAATGAAATTTTAAGACATCTTCCTCATCGCTATCCTTTCCTCTTAATCGATCGCATTGTGGAATATCAAGAAGGAAAATCCTTGGTCGCCATTAAAAATGTGACGATCAACGAGGCTTTTTTTGCCGGCCATTTTCCACAGCGTCCTGTGATGCCGGGTGTCTTAATTCTGGAAGCGCTCGCGCAGGCGGGTGGTGTGCTGGCTTATAAATCCCTGGGGACCGTTCCAGGAGACGGCGGGCCCTTATTTTTACTGGCCGGCATTGATAATGCGCGCTTTCGTCGCGTGGTAGAACCCGGCGACCAATTGCGGCTTCAGGTGACCTTTATTCGAAGCAAGCGTGGTATTTGGGTGATTGAGGGCGAGGCGTATGTCGAAGATGAATTGGCATGCTCCGCTGAAATATTGAGCGTACAAAGAGGATAAACCCAGTGATACATGAAACAGCAATCATTCATCCAACAGCCCGTATCGGTCAAGATGTCACGATTGGACCTTGGACGGTTATTGGAGAAAATGTGGAAATTGGCGATGGCACTTGGATTGGTTCTCATGTCGTGGTCCAAGGCCCCAGCAAAATCGGAAAGCATAACAAAATTTTTCAATTTTCTTCAGTAGGCGAGTGTCCGCAAGATAAAAAATACCAAGGCGAAGACACCTACCTCGAAATGGGAGACCATAACGTGGTCCGCGAATTTTGCACCTTGAATCGCGGCACGACCCAAGATAAGGGCTACACCCGCATTGGTAGCCACAACCTGTTTATGGCCTATGTGCATATTGCCCACGACTGTGTGATCGGCAATCACACTATTTTTGCGAATAATTCTTCCTTGGCTGGGCATGTTCAAGTGGATGATTTTGCCACTTTAGGCGGCTATGTCGGGATTTTCCAATTCTGCCGTTTGGGCGCTTATAGTTTTACCACAGGCGCTTCAATGGTCGTGAAGGACGTTCCCCCCTTCGTGAAGGTTTCCGGGCATTATGCCAAACCCTATGGCTTGAATTCAGTGGGTTTAAAACGGCGCGGTTTTACCGACGAAATGATGATGCAACTCAAGCGTGCTTATAAAGTCATTTACCGTAAGGGCTTTACCGTGAAGCAGGCGATTGAAGAGTTGAAACAGATGACCCAAGCCTGCATGGAAATTGACCGCTTAATTGAATTCATCGAGTCCTCGACTTCAGGTATCGTCCGCTAATGCAGATAGGTATTGTAGCCGGAGAAGCCTCCGGCGATCTTCTGGGCGCCGGTTTAATCCAAGCCTTAAAAAAATTGAATCCCAACTTCCAATTTAGCGGTATTGGCGGTCCTGCCATGGTCCGCAATGGTTTTCATTCCATTTATCCCCTCGAAGAATTGTCAGTCATGGGCATTTTGGAACCCTTGCGCCGTTTACCGCGTTTGCTGCGAATTCGAAGCGATCTGTATCGGTATTTTTCTAAAATGAAGCCAGCGGTCTTTATCGGCATTGATTCGCCGGATTTTAATCTTAGTTTAGAATTAAAATTGCGCCAGGAAGGTATTTCAACAGCCCATTACGTGAGTCCAACGGTCTGGGCCTGGCGGCAAAACCGCATCCACAAAATCGCGCGCGCTGTGGATCTCATGCTGACTCTTTTTCCCTTTGAGGCGGCGTACTATCAGAAGCAAAATGTCCCTGTCAAATTCGTAGGACATCCCTTAGCGGACCGCATTGCGATGCAAGTGGATAAATCAATTGTACGGAATGCCTTGGGCTTGGACCAGGATGCACCTGTTCTCGCCTTGCTCCCAGGCAGCCGCCGGCAAGAGCTCAAACATTTAGGGAAGGCTTTTCTGAAAACGGCAGAGCTCTGCCGGCAAGCCAAACCTGGGCTGCAGATCATTACTTCTTCGATTAATAGAGAAAGAGACCTAGAGTGGAAAGATTTGCACCACCAAGTTGCCCCCAAGCTGCCTTTGTCCTTCTATCAAGGCCGCTCACGCGAGGTAATGGCCGCAGCTGATGCCATTCTCGTCACTTCCGGTACCGCAACTTTGGAAGCCATGCTTTTCAAGCGCCCAATGGTCGTTGCTTATAGGACCTCTGCCTTTAATTATTTTCTAGCCAAGCGTCTAGTCAAAACCCCTTTTATCGGCCTGCCCAACCTCTTGGCGCGCGAAGCCTTGGTGCCGGAATTAATCCAGAACGCAGTCCGCCCAGACCACATGGCGTCCTTGCTGCTCTCCTATTTAGACAATCCTGAAAAAACCCTGCCTCTCCAACAAAAATTTTCAGATCTCCACCACGAGCTCTCCCAAAACGCCGACTCTCAAGCCGCGCAGGCCATTTATGAGTTAATTAAACCATCGTCCCATGGCGGCCCGCAGCTTGTCCGCAGGGCCCTGTGATAGAAGCTTCAGTTGGTCCTTTTTTCTGGGCCCTGCGGACAAGCCGCGGGACGACGGTGTAATGATATAACTAAAAAGGAATAACAGTGCTAAAACAACAAGAAAAACGAATCGCCGGTGTCGACGAAGCCGGCCGCGGCCCTCTAGCAGGCCCTGTCATTGCTGCCGCAGTCATCCTCGACCCCAACCAGCCCATCTCCGGCCTAAAAGACTCCAAAAAACTCAGCGAAAAAAAACGCGAACAATTATTCCCGCTCATCCAAAAACACGCCCTCGCCTGGGCCATCGGACAAGCAACCGTGGAAGAAATTGACCAGCTCAATATCCTACAAGCCGCCTTACTTGCCATGCAACGCGCCGTCGCCGCTTTAACTTGCCTGCCCGACCTCGCCCTAATCGACGGCAATCGCTGTCCTTTACTTCCCTGCGAGTCTCAAGCCATCATTGCCGGCGATCAAACCGTCCCCGCCATCAGCGCTGCCTCAATTATCGCCAAAGTAACCCGGGACCGCGCAATGCTCCTTTTACATGAACAATTCCCCCAATACGGCTTCAACCAACACAAAGGTTATCCCACCTCATCCCATCTCAAAGCCCTCAACCAGCACGGCCCAACCCCTCTCCACCGCCGCAGCTTCGCTCCCGTCGCAAATATAATAAAGGGCTAAATGTAGAAACCCTACACTTTCTCGTTCGAAAAAATGCAGATATTTACATTTTTTCAAACGAGAAAGTGTAGTTATTTGCAGTTTTATCCAATCTTCTAAGCTAGCCCATCAAGTTTCGCTTTTAAGGTCTCTCAGTTCGGACCTGCTTGCTTAAAGTCTCAAATTGACTCAGCGTACAAACCTTCCCCTCACAAACCGGAAGTTGCGCGTTTTTACCATTCAGCGTTACCTTCACTATTTTTCTCCCACTCTCAGTCTCGTATAACGCAAAATTCAAATTCGAGGCATAAGGCGGGGGCGTTTCCATCGGGACCTGCATGGCGCTCATCAGACTCAAAATGGTGCTATCGTGACCTGAAAAAAGCATCCACTTCAACTTCGTTTGACCTTGACTGGCTTTTTTCAAGTTAGCGATGATTTCTTGCAGCAAAGGTTGCCCCGTAAGCTGTCCCATAGCAGGTGCTTTGAAGATCTGCGTAAAAGCCCATCTTCCTGCCTCCATTATTGTGTCAGCTTCCTGCTCTGTCATGCCTTGTGGCAGCGGCAGATGATAAAGCTGCCGAATATAAATCGCATCCCCTAAGTAAATGAGGTGCTCCAGCCGAGTAATTTGCATGCCGCTTAACTCACTGAAACGGGCGAATTGAGGTTGCAACTCCGCTGTTTTTTCTCTCCACTCATTGTCAGCAACATATTTTTTAGCCCATTCCTCAAACTGTTTCGGATCATGGTCCGGAACCAAGAGCTGGTCTTGGTCGCGGGGGAGGGTATGAATAGGAATTGGTTGAAAGCCAGCAGGCAGGGCAGTTTGCTCGGATTGGGGAAGTAGAGGGCCTGTACCAAGCGGATATAAACCCATTAAGAGGGATTCAGCGCTCATCAGGGTCCTGTCATAATCACTGGAACGCACCCGGATGGTTTCTGCGTTATAGGAGGGTGGTAACAGGCCATTTTCATCCACATAACGTTTTCGCATGATAAGGCCCAGCATATATTCTTGCTGCATGCCTTTAGGCGTTAACTGACCTAGACCTTGAGGCCAGTCGTAAGGGGCCTGGGGGAGGTCTTTGGCGGGTGTTCGATCACCGTGGCGGATGAGGTCGATGGCGAAGATTAATTTTTCAGGTTGGGCGAGAATGGGGCAAGAAAAAATTAGGGCAAATGAGATAAGCACAAGACGGATTATAAGACTCACGGCTTTTTCCTCGATAAAAAATCGCCGCTAGGCTAACACGAGAAACCCCTAAAATCTATTAAAGAATTTACCCCGCGGCTTGCCGCGGGCTCTCTGCTTATTCATTGTATCCCACAACAACATTCTCCGCACTCAACACCGCCCTCAACCCCTGCAACAAGCTCTCAGACACCTGGATCCGCCACCGCCCATCCGGTACAATCTTGGCCGCATGCTGTTCCTTATGATAGCGAATCATCAAAGGACAAGTGCCCCCACGCTGCCCTTCCAACAAAGCAGCCAGCTCCTCCAATCTTCCTTCATGCCCTTCATGAATCCTCAACTCCAAATACTGCGCCCGTGCCTTCCGAAAATCATCCAGCGAATACAATTCCCTCGCTAGCATCCTAAACCGGTCCGTATAATTATCGACATTGACCTCTCCGCTGGCCAAAATAATCTGGTCCGTATTTAGCAAATGCCGGTGTTTTTGAAAAGCCTCACTAAAACAAGTCACGTCAAAAGAGGCGGTCTCATCGTCTATCGTTACAATGGCCATACGATCACCGCGCTTAGTCTGCAAGGTCCGGATTTGCGTAATCAAGCCTGCGACTAGCACAGGTTGTGCAAGCTGTGGGTGGACTTCGCTTAAACGGCAACTGATAATTTGCCGGAGCTCAGGCAAATGCGTCCGCAGCGGATGCCCGGAAAAATAGAAACCCAGCGTCTCCTTTTCCCCCTGCAACGCTTCTTGCTCATTCCAAGTTGCAACCTCGAGATAATGCTGCACATAAGTGGGCACATCAAATTTAGCAAATAAGTCTTTCTGTCCCTGCACCCGCGAGTTAGAAATCTGCCCGGCTTGCTGCAAGGCAGGCGTGAGCGTTGCAAAAATACTGGCACGATGCGGGCCCAATTGATCAAAAGCCCCGGCTTTGATCAGCGCTTCCAAGGTGCGCCGATTCACTTTCTGTCCTTCGACACGTACACAAAAATCAAATAAATCACGAAAAGGCCCTTTGGCCTTGCGAGTGGCAATCATCGCTTCAATCGCCGCAAGGCCAACGCCTTTCACAGCCCCCAAACCATAAGAAAGATGTTTTTCATCCAGCACAGTAAAGTGGTAATTACTTTTGTTGATCTCTGGCGGTGCGACCTGGATCCCTAAAGCTTTACATTCTTCTAAATAAACGACCACCTTGTCCGTATGCGCCATTTCAGAAGATAGCACCGCCGCCATAAAGGCCGCGGGATAATGCGCTTTCAGCCAAGCGGTTTGATAAGAGATCAGGGCGTAGGACGCAGAGTGAGATTTATTGAAACCATAACCCGCGAACTTTTCCATAAGATCAAAAATATGACTGGCCGTCTTGGCGTTGACCCCATTTTTTTCCGCACCTTGGCAGAAGGTCTCCCGTTGCTTGGCCATTTCTTCAGGTTTTTTCTTTCCCATGGCGCGCCGTAATAAATCAGCGGCCCCAAGCGAATAACCCGCCAAAACCTGGGCAATTTGCATGACCTGTTCTTGATAAAGAATTACACCATAAGTCGGACGCAAAACCGGCTCAAGCTGCGGATGCGGATAGACAACTTCCGCCCGCCCATGTTTACGGTTAATAAAGTCGTCCACCATGCCAGACTGCAAAGGGCCAGGACGAAAGAGCGCCACCAAAGCAATTAAATCTTCAAAACAATCGGGCTGCAGCCGTTTCACTAAATCTTGCATGCCGCGAGATTCCAGTTGGAAGATCGCGCTGGTATCACAGGCTTTTAGCAAGGCAAAAGTTTGCGCGTCATTCATGGGAAGCGTGTTCAAATCAATCGCGGCTTCGTTCTTGCTTTGCCGTTCCGCATTAATCACGCGCAGGGCATGGGCCATGATGGTCAACGTTTTTAAGCCCAAGAAATCGAATTTGACCAGCCCTACGGCTTCAACGTCATCCTTGTCAAACTGAGTGACTACATGCTGTTCTTCTTTGGGTTCACAATAGACTGGCGTAAAGTCGGTCAATTTCCCCGGCGCAATTACAATGCCCCCCGCATGCTTGCCGGCATTGCGTGTGAGCCCTTCCAGTTTACGCGCCAAGTCAATTAAAGTGCGGACTTCCTCTTCTTGCTGATAGCGCTCATCAAGCAGCGGTTCCTGCTTCAAGGCCAGATCAAGCGTAATGCCAAGCTCGAAGGGAATGAGCTTCGCAATTTTGTCCACGGCGCCGTAAGGCATGCCAAGCACGCGGCCCACATCACGCACCACGGCTTTCGCGGCCATGGTGCCATAAGTAATAATCTGCGCGACACTTTCACGGCCATGCGTTTGCATGACGTAATCAATGACGCGGTCGCGTCCGTCCATGCAAAAGTCGATATCAAAGTCCGGCAGAGAAACACGTTCCGGGTTTAGAAAGCGCTCGAAGAGCAGATCGTAAGTCAGCGGATCAATATCCGTGATTTTTAAGGCATAGGCCACCAAAGAACCAGGGCCTGAGCCACGGCCAGGCCCTACAGGAATATGATTTTCTTTGGCCCAGCGAGTGAAGTCGGCGACAATCAGGTAATAACCTGCAAAACCCATTTTGTTGATCACGCCAAGTTCGTTTTGCAGGCGCAGGTCATAGGGTTGCCGTTCAAGCCCATTTTTGGACAGCCGCTCTTCTAGGCCCGCTTTCGCGCTCTGCGAAAGAAAGTCTTCCGCGCTTAAATCATCCGGCACGGCAAAATGGGGAAGAAAATATTTTCCAAGTGAGAGTGCGGCATTACAACGTTTCGCAATTTCAACAGTGTTTGCCAAGGCCTCCGGCAGGTCGGCGAATAATTCACTCATTTCCTTTGGTGAACGTAGATATTGTTGTTCGGAATAAAGGCGGGGACGTCGCAGATCGGAGAGGATGTGGCCTTCTTGAATGCAGACCCGCGCTTCATGCGCTTCAAAATCCGTGGAATGCAGAAAACGCACGTCATTGGTCGCGACCAGGGGAAAAGCGCATTGCTCGGAGAGTTCCACAGCCAGTTGAATGTATTCTTCTTCTTGGGGACGTTGCGTGCGTCTTAACTCTAAATAGTAACGGCCCGGAAAGCATTTTTCCCAGAATGCCGCCAAGGCGCGGACCTGCGTTTTATTGTTCTTAAGCAAGGCCTGCCCTAGATCGCCTTCCTGGGCGCCGGATAAAATAATAAGCCCCTCATTCAAGGTTTGCAGCCACTCCCTCCGGACCATGGGCAAACCTTGCGCCTGTCCTTCGATATAACTTTTCGAAAGCAGCTTCATCAGATTTTTGTAGCCGTTTTGATTTTGACAGAGACAACTCAAGCGGAAGGGGAGTTTGGGCTGTTCTTCATTGAGCAGCCAAAGATCGGCCCCAAAAAGGGGTTTAATGCCATATTTGAGCGCACTCTGGTAAAACTTGACCGCCCCAAAGAGATTGCTTTGGTCCGTGAGACCGATAGCCGGGTACCCCAGTTTAACTGCTTGTTCCATAAGGGATTCTATTTGAATAAGCCCGTCCTTAATGGAGTATTCTGTGTGCAGCCGGAGGTGAACAAATGAGGGGTGCATCGCTTGTCTTCCTATCACTATACTTTTTAGCCCGCCATCGAGTAAAATACCTCATTTTTGCCCTAAGGCGAAGCGGAGAAAGTTTTTATGATGAATAATTTCCTTGAATTTGAGCAGCCCATCGCGGAACTGGACGCGAAAATACAAGAGCTTCGCATGCTTGGCACAGATGCGGACATCAACATCAATGATGAAATCACCCGTTTGGAAACCAAGTGCAAGCAGCTCATCAAAGATATTTTTTCCCGTCTCACCCCCTGGCAGGTGACCCAATTGGCCCGCCATCCGCTGCGGCCACATGCCATTGACTATATTTCTTCTATCTTCACTGAATTTGACGAATTGTTCGGTGATCGCAGTTATTCACAAGGTTCTTCCATCGTCGCCGGTCTGGCCCGTTTGGAGGGAGAGCCCGTCTTGGTCATGGGCCATGAAAAAGGCCGTAAGACACAGGAAAAAATAGAACGCAATTTTGGTATGCCCAACCCAGAAGATTACCGCAAAACGCAGCGCTTGCTGCAAATGGCGGAGCGCTTTCACTTGCCCATCCTGACTTTTATCGACACGCCCGGCGCCTATCCCGGCGTTGGGGCTGAAGAACATAATCAAAGCGAGGCCATCGCGCGCAATCTCTTTATGCTTTCGCGCTTGAAAACGCCCGTCATTTGCACCGTGACCGGGGAGGGGGGGTCTGGCGGCGCTTTAGCCATTGGCGTCGGTGACCGCGTTCTCATGCTGCAATATTCAATTTATTCCGTTATCTCACCGGAAGGCTGCGCCTCAATTCTCTGGAAAAGCGCAGAAAAAGCGCCGCTTGCAGCAGAAGCGCTGGGTTTAACGGCAGACAAGATTTTTAAACTAGGCTTAATCGATGAAGTCATCACCGAGCCGCTCGGCGGCGCACATCGAAATTACGAACAAATCCTGGCTTCTGTGAAACAAGCCTTAACAAAACATTTGACCACCCTAAAAGCACTCCCTCTAAACACCCTCTTAGACGAGCGCTATAAACGCCTCATGTCCTACGGAGTAACTTAATAACGCGAATTCCGGATAAAGCATTCCATCATGCCAGCATGCTTTTAACCCGAATTCCGGATAA
>CAYVBZ010000017.1:32390-35567 GCA_964449835.1 uncultured Coxiellaceae bacterium
ATGCTTTTAGCTGGCATCCAGAGCAATCGCGGCTTCAATCGATCAATAACGCTGCGCTAGAAGTATCAATATCTAATTTTGGTTTTTTATAAAGTGAGAAAATCACCGTTTATACTCTCTCGTCGGGGGCTTTAAAATTTCATCCATTTTCCCTACACTCTCTTGCCCTGTAGTTTTCCATAACCCCAGTGCATGCGCCGGTTTGATAAATAAAAACGTAATGATGGCTTTGAAGATTGACTCTTCAGTCCGATCTCGACGTTTCTCTAATGTAGCTCGATTCTTTTGAACTTTCTCTCTAAATTGATCTACCCGATCCTCAAAGGGCAGCTTCGCATCTAAAGTCAGAAGCATTTCCTCAATAGCTTTTATTTTGTCCTGAGTGCACGCCAGATAGCCTTTGTCTTGATCTAGTGCTGGCTTGGTTAATTCACGTTTTTGGGTCTCTTCTAAATGCTCTAAGTACTTGTGGCATTCAGCTTTCAAAATCTTGACTTGTTCTTTAGCTAAAAGACTTTCAAAAGTACTTTTGACTATGTCCAAACGAAACTGATCTCTTGCTTCTTCATCCTCATCCTCGTAGTCCCTCCATTTTTCAGTTACGTCCCACTGATTTAAGCCAGTCATGATCTGTTGAAAACGTTGCCCATTGGCGGCTAAATTTTCACTTGCCAATACTTTGTCGACAATGAGTTGCAGTTCCTCGCTGATGGCATCGGCCCCAAAAACAAAAAGTTTTTGTTTGTCTTTGATGTCCTCGGGCTCAATAAGTTTTTGTTCCTCGTTGATGTCTTCGGCCCTTGGATGAGCTCCCTTTTTATTCCTGGCTGCTTTTATAGCAGAGTCATAAAGCGCAAGCGCCGCTTCATTGATTTTCTCAAGCTTTTTTTCGGGGTTTTTTTCATTGCTTAATAGTGTTTCTATAAATTTGGCCATGGAATTGTCCCTCGTTTCATAAGTTATTGAGATTCAATTTTGAGTTTGGCATAATTTAAGTATAGGCCAGTCAAAATAGACCAGTCAAACGGCAGAGCGTCGAGCCATCAAATTTTTAATTTTTCTGAAGAAACAATTACTTAAATTGACTACCTTTAACTTACAAGCTGACTTCAAACCCGCGGGCGACCAACCGGAGGCTATTTCGCTGCTCTGTGAAGGTTTGCAGCAGGGCTTGAGCGCACAAACTTTATTAGGGGTCACCGGTTCCGGAAAGACCTTTACCATCGCCAATGTGATTCAAGCCGTCAATCGTCCTACACTGATTTTAGCCCCTAATAAAACACTGGCTGCGCAATTATACGGTGAGATGAAGGAGTTCTTCCCCAAAAATGCGATTGAGTACTTTGTGTCTTATTATGATTATTATCAACCCGAAGCCTATGTTCCTTCCTCGGACACCTACATCGCCAAAGATGCCTCAATCAATGACCATATCGAACAAATGCGCTTGTCCGCAACCAAGGCCCTTTTAGAGCGCCGCGATACAATTATTGTCGCCACCGTTTCCGCCATTTATGGTTTGGGCGATCCGCGTTCCTATCTTGGCATGGTTATGCACCTGGACCGCGGCGATAAAATCGATCAAAGACAGCTCCTGAGACGTCTCGCAGAATTACAATATACCCGCAACGATCTTGATCTCAGCAGGGCCACCTATCGCGTCCGGGGCGATGTCATTGATGTTTATCCAGCAGAATCGGAAAGAGAAGCGGTCCGCATCGAACTCTTCGAGGACGAAATTGAAAACCTGGCCTACTTCGACCCGCTCACAGGTGAAGTTTCGCGGCGTGTGCCGATGCTGACCATTTATCCCAAAACGCACTATGTCACGCCCCGCGAAACCATTCTTGGCGCGATTGACCATATTAAAGAAGAATTAAAGCCGCGTCTTGAAGAATTTCGCACTCAAAATAAACTGGTGGAAGCGCAACGCTTGGAACAAAGAACAATGTATGATCTCGAGTTGCTGCGCGAACTGGGTTATTGTCCCGGCATCGAAAATTATTCCCGCTACTTGTCCGGCCGTAAACCCGGCGAAGCGCCGCCGACCTTATTTGATTACTTGCCGAGTGATGCCTTGCTCGTCATCGATGAGTCCCATGTCACCATTCCTCAATTGAACGGCATGTACCGCGGGGACCGTTCACGCAAAGAAACTTTGGTGAACTATGGTTTTCGTCTGCCTTCGGCCTTGGACAACCGGCCGCTGCGTTTTGATGAGTTTGAGGCAAGGGCCCCACAAATGATTTTTGTCTCAGCGACGCCCAGCAACTATGAACGCCAACACGCGCAGGCGACAGCAGAACAACTGGTACGGCCCACCGGCTTATTGGACCCTGAGGTAGAGGTCCGCAAGGCAACAACCCAAGTTGACGATCTCTTGTCTGAGATCAATCTGCGCGTGGAACGGCATGAACGCGTGCTGGTCACCACCTTGACCAAACGTCTGGCCGAAGATTTGACGGAATATTTAGAAGAGCATGGCGTCAAAGTCCGCTATTTGCATTCAGACATTGATACGGTCAAGCGCGTAGAAATCATCCGCGATCTACGCTTAGGACGTTTTGATGTTTTGGTCGGGATTAATCTTTTAAGAGAAGGCCTGGACTTACCTGAGGTTTCTCTGGTGGCTATCCTCGATGCGGACAAGGAGGGTTTCTTGCGCTCAGAGACTTCTTTAATTCAAACCATCGGCCGCGTGGCGCGTAATTTTCACGGAAAAGCGATTCTCTATGCCGATCTACTGACAGGCTCTATGCAAAGGGCGATTTTAGAGACCGAGCGCCGAAGACAAAAACAACAAGACTACAATGCAGCCCATGACATCACACCCCGCGGCATTGAAAAAGCCGTGAAAGATATTTTGGAAGGCGCCTACGCGGATAACACTGTGCGCGGCCGTCTCTACCCCAAAGCCGGAGAGCTTGACCAAGCCTACCTGGCCTTGACCCCTGCCCAATTAAAAAAGAAACTAGCCGAACTCGAAAAAGCCATGTTCGAACACGCCCACCAGCTAGAATTCGAAGAAGCCGCGCGCCTCCGCGACCAAATTCACCACATCAAAGAAACCATTTTCGGCACCGACTAGGGCCCGCCGTCAATTAGATAGCTCAAGTTTTAGCCTATGTAGGGTGGATTAGGCGTTTTTTGCCGTAATCCACCAAATCAAACTTCATT
>CAYVBZ010000018.1:0-33625 GCA_964449835.1 uncultured Coxiellaceae bacterium
AACAACTGCAATGGCTGCTGCAGAGAACATCATGTTGCTGGTTTGCCTGGCGCGTGTAACCTTTTGAGGGAGACCCTGAAAAAGCATGGGCTTTTTATGCGCTCCTATGTCCATATTCAAATCATAACATCATTGCTTAATGAGAGACGGCGTTATCTTAAAAAACCTTCAATAAATGTGTTAGCGTTAGCCACCGTTCTGTAAAAGTGACATTTCTTGTAATTTTTGCGCGATTTAGGTCGAAGGGGGTTAGGTTAATTATTGTCTTAATAAGCACTTTTATTAAAAAATTTACCCCGCGGCTTGCCGCGGGCTCTCTTCCTCGTTCTGAAATTTAGTATGATGCACACATTTTCTGAGGTCCTTGTTCTAGTTTGGTCTGCCAAAGGTCGAGTGTATTTTGAAGTAAGGTGGCGATGGTCATAGGACCGACGCCGCCGGGAACTGGGGTGATCCAAGCGGCTTTATTGCGGGCAACTTCAAACTCGACATCGCCCTGTATTGAGCCATCAGGGAGTCGTGAAATGCCGACATCAATCACAGTCGCGCCCTCTTGGATCCAATTTCCTTGAATTAATCCTGGTTTACCAACCGCTGAAATTAAAAGCGAAGCTTGTTGAACAAAATAAGCAAGGTCCGTGGTAAAACGATGGCAGATGGTGATTGTGCTGCCTGCCAGCAGCAATTCCAGGGCCATCGGACGTCCAACAATATTGGAAGCCCCTACAATGACGGCATGTTTTTTCTTGTAGTCAGTTTGAATACTGTCTAATAAAGCCATAATACCCCGCGGAGTGCAGGGACGCAGCAGAGGCCGTCGTTCGGCTAAACGGCCCAGGTTATAGGGATGAAAGCCATCAACATCCTTGCTGGGATGAATGGCTTCCAGAACACGGTTGGCGTCGAAATGCTTGGGCAAAGGCAATTGCAAAAGAATACCGTCAATCAGCGGGTTTTCGTTTAAGTCTTCAATCAGAGTCAGCAAGGCCGTCTCTGTGCTGCTTTCAGGCAGGCCATGGTAAAAAGACTGAATGCCTACTTCTTCACAAGCGAGACTTTTATTGCGGACATAAATTTGCGAGGCCGGATCTTGGCCGACTAGAATAACCGCAAGGCCAGGCCTTCTTCGGCCCGCTTGGACCTGCTTTGCGACCTCTTCAGCGATTTCTTTACGAATTTTCGAAGCGAGCGCTTTCCCATCAATCAGTTGAGCTGTCATGACTATCCTGCGGGATGCGCAATTTCGAGTATGGCTTGGGCCTGTTTTTTTCGAAACCTATCCAACTGAGAGCGATAAGCTTCATATTTCAAGCTAAGAATCGCGGCGGCAAAAAGGGCTGCGTTAATTGCGCCGGATTTGCCAATACCCATGGTTCCGACAGGAATGCCTGAGGGCATTTGTACAATCGATAACAAGGAGTCAATGCCGTTGAGCGCTTGGGAAGGCATGGGCACGCCGATCACGGGCAGCAGCGTTTTGGCTGCCACGACACCTGGTAAATGGGCTGCGCCGCCGGCGCCTGCAATAATGATTTCCAAGCCACGGCTTTCAGCTGTTCCTAGATAACTGAATAGCGCATCCGGCGTCCGGTGGGCGGAAAGCACGCGGGCTTCGTAGGGTATTTCCAGGCTGCCTAAAGTGAGGCCGGCTTGTTCCATGATGGGCCAATCCGATTTGGAGCCCATGAGAAGACTGACTAAAGCTTTTGTCATATTTAAGGTTCCTTATGTCAAGTTATAGCTATTAATTTCTAATGCTTAAAACAACGCTGTCCCGTAAACACCATCGCAAGGCCATGTTCATTGCAAGCTTGAATGACTTCGGCATCTTTAATCGAGCCGCCCGGCTGAATAATGGCGCGCACTCCGTTTCCAGCGGCCTTTGAGAACTGGGCAATACGGTCGATACTATCACGAAATGGAAAAAATGCATCCGAGGCCAGCACAGAGCCAGGCAGGTCCAGGTTTGCTTTGCGAAGAGCAAGATCGACTGCGTCAATGCGTGAGACTTGTCCGGTGCCCACACCGACCGTTCGCTGGTCTTTGGCGACGAGGATGGCGTTGGACTTTAGGTGTTTTAAAACTCGCCAGGCAAAAAGCATGGTTTCCAGGGAGCCAGCGTCCGGTTGGACCGCTGTGACTACTTTCAGTTGTTCAGGCAGTAAAGGTTGGGCATCTCGTTCTTGAATTAGCAGCCCGCCTTGAATAAATTTGAACTCTTGCTTTGCGGCTGTTTGCAAGCTGGGATTAAATTCGAGGACACGCAGTTGTGGTTTTTGGGCCAGCAGTTTCAAGGCTTCGGGCCCATAGCCTGGTGCAATCAAAACTTCCATGAAGATGGATTGTAAGGCTTCAGCAATGGCAACAGTACAAATGCGGTTCAGGGCGATAATGCCGCCGAAAGCTGAAAGAGAGTCTGCCGCAAAAGCTTGCTGAAAGGCCAGCTCAATTTGATCAGCCACAGCGGCGCCGCAGGGATTGGCGTGTTTGACAATGACGCAGGCAGGCTGTGTAAATTCCTGGACACAGAGTAGCGCTGCGTCTGCATCCGCCAGATTATTAAAGGAAAGCAGTTTGCCTTGATGCTGTTTGGCGGACAAAACACCTTGTGTCTGAAGTGATAAATGGTAGGCGCAAGCAGCTTGGTGCGGATTTTCGCCATAACGTAAATCAGCATATTTATGGAGTGGTAGGCTCAGCTCTTCTGAAGCGGGAAGGTTGGGCTGCAAATACTGTTGAATGAGCGCATCGTAATGGGCTGTATGGGCGAAAGCCTTGGCCGCGAAATGCAGCCGTTTTGAAAAATCCAGGCCCTGATTTTGCTTCAGGTCGCGAATCAACTCTTCATAATCGCGGGGATCCACAACAACCGTGGCCCAGCCCAGGTTTTTAGCGGCGGCACGAATCATAGTCGGTCCGCCGATGTCGATATTTTCAATGGCGTCCTCAAAACTGCAGTCTGGTTTTTGAATGGTTTCGGCAAAAGGGTAAAGATTGACGACGACTAAATCAATCCAAGGGATTTGATGTTCTTCTGCCACTTTTTGATGCTGATCGCGCAAGCCCAAAATGCCGCCGTGAATTTTGGGATGCAAGGTTTTAACGCGGCCATCCATTATTTCAGGAAATTGAGTCAGCTCCGAGACTTCCCGGGTGGGAATTTGCGCTTCATGCAGGAGCTTCGCTGTGCCGCCAGTCGAAATAATTTCAATTTGCAGTTGAGAGAGGGCCCTTGCTAATTCAACGATATTTGTTTTATCTGACACCGAGAGCAGTGCGCGCTTTATAATGACGTTATTTTGGTTCATGCTAAACCTGCTTTATTCAATATTATATTTTTTTCAAACAAGGAAATCGCCTCAATCAGCGCTAGTCCTTCCAAGGTTTGGACGCGTTCCTTTAAGCTTTCCACAGAGTCGTCATGAAAGACGGCGCATTTTTTTTGAATAAGAATCGGACCTTGGTCTACTGCCTCAGTCACAAGATGCACTGTGCATCCCGTTTCTTTTACCTGGGCGGCCAAGACAGCGCGATGCACATTTTTATTCATGCCGCCGGCAAAAGCAGGAAGCAGGGAAGGGTGCACATTCAGGATTCTATTCTGCCAGCGCTCGACAAAACTCTTCGATAGAATGCGCATATAGCCGATTAGAATCACTAAATCAATCTTTTCCATTTCAAGGGCCGCAGTGATTTGGCTGTCGAAGGCTTCCCGTGTTTTTCCTTGCGGATCCAAGAATAAGCTTTTCAAGTTATTTGCTTCGGCTTTTTTTAAAATTAGCGCGGTTGCTTTATCACTGATGATGAGCTGAATACTCGCGGCCAATTTTCCCTGCCTGATTGCCTCGACCAAGGCCAACAAATCACTGCCCTTGGTCGATCCTAAAATGGCAAGACGAAGCGGGACCATATCATCTCACCTCACCTGTTGTTGGGGCAGGCGCATTTTGGCGCAGCGTCTGCAGTTGATTCACCGATGCTTGAATCAGCTTGGCCTTGCCAATGTCTTCTCGGTGAACGAGGCGTCCTTTAATACGTTTGATTTCCGCTTCAGCTATTTTCTCCGCTTGTGCCAGACTTTTTGCTTTTCCAACAATGGCAACAGCGCGCGAAGAGGTGGTAAATATTTTGTTGTCCATCATTTGAAGGCCGGCTAGATAAAGCAGCTCGGGATTTTCAACGCCGCTTAAATCCACAACGGCATTTTTAATCGGATGATCGGGGTAACCCTCCGGGACTGCATATTTACAGACCGTTGCGAGTGCTGCGAAGCGGACCTCTTCCGACTTAAGCTTGCCGACGAGCATGGCCTGACAAATTGCAACCAAGTCCGAGTCCAAAATGGACAAAAGATTAAGCGCTTCAGGATCGCCAAAACGGGCATTAAATTCAATCAAGCGCACGCCGTCCCGAGTGGCCATGAAGCCGCCATATATAATGCCTCGATACCGTTCGCCCACTTCCTCCATGAGTGCCTGTAAACTTTTTTCTGTGATAGCGAGCGCCGCCTGAATATCTGTGTCTGATAAAAAGGGCAAACGATGGTCCGGCATGCTATAACTACCCATGCCGCCGGTGTTCGGCCCTTTATTGCCGACAAAGGCCCGCTTGTGATCTTGGACCAAGGGCATGGGAGCCAAGGTTTCTCCGTCCGTGAAGCACAATAAAGAAAACTCAGGGCCCTGCAGTTTCTCTTCAATCACAAAGGCTTGTCCCTGTTTGTTTAGCTGAAGACAATACTGATAAGCTTCCGCGAGCGTCTGTAGATGATCGCCTGCGACCTTCACGCCTTTTCCCGCAGCCAGGCCGTTGGCTTTAATCACAAAATTGTCGTTTCCTAATTCTTTCAGAAACTCTTGCACACCCTCGAGTGTTCTGAAAGCCTGATAGCGAGGACTGCCTGGAATGCTGTGTTTTTTTAATAAATCGCGCGCAAAAATTTTACTGGTCTCAATTTGTGCCAAGGCTTTGGTAGGCCCCAGTGTTGGGATGCCGGCTTTATTTAAATGGTCTGCAAGACCATTTTCCAAAGGGGCCTCTGGGCCTATGATAGCCATAGTGGTTCGCCATTTCTGCGCTTGTTCCAGTACTTCATCCACCGAGCAGAGGTCGCCTACCGAGTAGCCGGCGGCCAGTTCCATCAGGCCGGGATTATAGGTGGATGCAAAACAATAAATTTCCGGTTTCTGGGGAGAACGCAGCAGCGCTCTTGCTAAGGCATGTTCACGTGCGGCTGAACCGATAATGAGTATTTTCATGAGGTCATTTTTTCCTTTTGTCGTTGCTGTTCTAGTTTTTCAATATTTTCTTCGCTGAATTTGCCCGCGATATAATTGCCGTTCATGCAGGCAAGACAGGGACTGCAAATAGGATTTTTGCTTTCGCGTGCCACTGCTTCGACTAGGTGGTCGAGCTCTAAGTATAAGAGTTGGTCGACGCCGAGGTGGGCGCGAATTTCCTCTAGGCTGAGATTGGCGGCGATCAAGTCTCGACGGGAGGGAAGATCGATTCCATAAAAACAAGGGTGTCGAATGGGCGGACAAGCTAGCGTGAAGTAGATTTCTTTGGCGCCATATTCGCGGACCATTTTAACAATTTCGAAACTGGTTGTGCCCCTCACTAAACTGTCGTCGACGAGCAAGATTTTTTTTCCTTCAATTTCCATTCTCTGCGGCGTCAATTTATGACGCACCCCGCGGCTGCGTTTTTTGCCGTCCGACATGATAAAGGTGCGGCCGATAAAGGGGTTTTTATAGAGTCCTTCTGAATAGCGCACGCCGATTTCATTTGCGAAGGACAAAGCGGCCGTGTTTGAGGTAAAAGGAACGGGAATGACAATATCTGGAAGCAGGTCGGGAAATTGTTTTTTCCACTGTTGGGCCAGGTTTTGTCCCAAGTTCATGCGTGTGCGATAGACGCTTGCCTGGTTGATGACAGAATCAGGCCGGGAAAAATAAACATATTCAAAAATGCAGGGCGAAAATTGCTTTTTATTCAGGCTGCGGCGTTGTAATTGTCCGCGAAGGTCCACATAAATCAATTCTCCAGGTTCAACATCGCCCAGTGTCTGAAAACCCAGTGAATAAAACATGGAGGATTCAGAAGCAAAAATATAATCTTTTTTACCATTGGCGGCAGGGCGTTCACCAAAGACCAACGGTCGAATCCCATGCGGATCGCGAAAAGCGATGAGACCTGCACCTTGGGCCAGCGCAATGGCCGAATAAGAGCCTTGTGCCCTTTGCATCAAATGACTAATGGAACGGCAGAGCGCCTCAAAAAAATCTGGGCCACCCAGGGCCTCGGGGAGCTCTTGTGAGAGCTCATTCGAAAAGTGTAAGAGCAGGGCTTCAGAGTCGCTGGAGGAAAGTAAACGTTGGCTGAAAGGCGCAGCTAACTCCTGGTAATTGGTCAAATTGCCATTGTGTGCCAAAGCCAGCAAGCGAGGCGCTTCCAGGCAAAGCGGTTGAACGTTGCTTAATTCATAACCGCCTGCAGTGGGATAACGGGTGTGCCCGAGCCCAAATTGGCCTTTTAACTGCTGAACGGCCTCTGAGGAAAAAATTTCCTGTACTAAACCGAGTCCGCGTTTAATATGAAAGTGGTCCTCTGTGTCTGGGTCATAAGAAACCATGCCAGCCGCGTCCTGCCCGCGATGTTGCAGGTGAATGAGTCCGTCATAGAGCTGTGAGGCCACAGGATCTTGACTATAAATCCCTATAATTCCACACATGGGGTAGGTTGCTCCTGCCGTTTAAAGTCGGGCACTATCCGAAATAAGCGCTCATATTCATCGCAATTCTTTCCTGTACAGAATGCTCAAGCTGAGGAAAGGGAAAACGCAGGCCCGTAATCATTTCATACAACTGAATATAACGCGAAGCTAGGGTCACAATCAGTTCCTCCGGCGCCTGCGGTAAAACTTTGTCTTGATAGGGATCGCAGTTTTTAGCGAACCAAAGACGCAAAAATTCTTTATCAATGTTCTCGGGTTCTTGATGCTGCGCGAAGCGTTCAGCGTAGCTCTGCTTCAACCAATAGCGGCTCGAGTCGGGTGTGTGAATTTCGTCGACTAAGATGAGGTTGCCATTTTCATTTTTGCCCATTTCATACTTAGTATCGACGAGAACCAGTCCATGTTTACTGGCCTCTTCTGTGCCAAATTGAAAAAGCTGCTGCGCAATGGCTTCGGCTTCTTCCCAATCTTCAGCACTCATGAAGCCTTCTTCGATGATTTCACGAGGACTAATGGGCCTATCATGCACGTCTTTGGTGGTGGGAGTGAGGAGCGCTTGCTCCAATTTTTGATTTTTACGCAAGCCTTCTGGCAAAGCATGGCCGCAATAATGACGGTTCCCGTTGTTATATTGGGTCCAAAGGGAAGTGCTGGTGCTGCCAGTGATATAGCCGCGCATCACAAACTCAATGGGAAAAACCTTGCATTTCTTGGCGACAGTAACATTGGGGTCAGGGATGGCCAAGACATGGTTCGCAATCAAATGCTTGGTCTTTTCAAACCACCAGGCGCTGGTGAGATTCAAGACCTGCCCCTTAAAGGGAATGGAGGCCAGCCTGCGGTCAAAGGCACTCAAGCGATCGGTGGTGACCAAAACTAAGCGGTCACCCAGATCATAAGTGTCGCGCACCTTGCCTTGGTATCTTTGACCTTGAGGCAAGTGGCAGTCTTCCAGGCAAAGAGAAAGCGCTTTTCGAATTTGAAGATCGTAATCAGGAATAGTAGTAGCAATCATGGGCATAAGGATTAAATAGTAAAGAAGATTGAAGAATGGATTCTTTAACGCGGTCTGGGTCTGTCCCCGCGTCTTGAACCCGCCATATAACACTGTGACGCAGGGCTTGGATGCCCTTCAGTCCAAAGTGGTTCTCTAAAAGCTGTTTTTTCTGTTGTCCAAAGAAATCTTCTTTCGCGCGTACGAGAAAAGCCGGTAAGGCGCTTTCTTCGGTTTGGGTATAAAGATATTCTTTGCGTGGATTATAAAGTAGATCGCTCTTCAAGATTTTTTCAAGGGTGCCTTTGGAGTCGCACTCAATTTCCCAATGAATTTGACGTTTTAACTCCACCGCAAGGCCCTGATGTCGCAGCGCGAGATTGACGGACATCGCTTGGTTATCGGTAATGATCAGTTCTACAATCATTTCTTGTGCCCGCTTAGGTGTTTCATATTTTTTAATGGGCCCCGGCGCGGGCTGATAGCTTAAAAAACGCGGCCTTTGATAATGGCCTTCCTGAATGTAGTCCCGCATGGACAAGAAAATGGCGTCCCCGTTCGGCGTTCGTTCCGGATGGGGCATCATGGCCAGAACATTTCCCATTTGATTGCTAATTGCGGCAAGATTGTGCGTTGAACCATTTGGATTGATAGGAAACTCGTCCTGAACTTCACCCGTTTCGGAACAATATTGAAAGAGAGCCATCCCTTGGGTTTGCATTTCATGCACTAAAGCAGGGGGGATGAGAAAGCGGCCTTCGCCATGCGCAACGGGAAGACGCAGCACTGTTTTGGGATTTAAATGGCGGGTAAAAGCCCCAGCCTGAGAAGAATCCGCAAGACGGAGATAAGCCCAATCGTTGTAGAAGCCAGTCCCCAGGATTTTTCCTTGCCGGATTCGCTTATTGTCCGTTAAAGCAGCGCCAAGTTGAAAACGCTCTAGGCCAGGCACCAGTCCAGATTCCACTAAAATTTGGGCGCCGTTACAAATGCCCAGGACGGGTTTTCCTTTTTGACTTTCTTCCCGTAAGGCCAGCATCAGTGGGTCTTGGGCGGCAATAACACCGGAGCGGGCGCGGTCTTCATAGGAAAAGCCGCCGACTATAATGTAGCCCTCATACTGGCTAAGCCTTTCAGCGGGTTGGTTCCAGAGAAATTCGACGGGCTCCATCCCGCAGCGGCTAACAGCCAACAGGGTTTCACGTTCACAGTTGGACCCTGGAAATTGAAGGAGCGCTATGCGCATAATTTTACCCCGCCCTGGCCCTGGATCACTTGGCCTACTTCATAAAGCTTAAATTGAGGGAGTTTTCGACTGGCTTCTTGTAAGCGATCAGCCATTTGCGGCGCGACAACCAGAGTTAAGCCAAGGCCCATGTTAAAGGTGCGGTAAAGTTCAGTTTCCGATAAGCGGCCCAATTCGCCTAAGACGGAAAAGAGGGCTTGCTGCGGCCAGGTATTCTTTAAAATTTCAACTGCACACCCCTTGGGTAAAATCCGCGGCAGATTTTCCAGCAGTCCGCCGCCGGTAATATGCGCCATGCCTTTGATGTCCACCTCTTGCTTTAAAAGCGAGAGGACAGGTTGGGTGTAATTCAAGTGCGGTTCCAATAGGACCTCGCCTAAGGTCGCTGAAAACTCTGGAAGCAAAGAGTCCACCGTCCATTTGCTCTTTTCAAAGAAAAGTTTGCGCGCCAAAGAGTAGCCATTGGTATGCAGCCCGCTAGAAGCAAAGGCAAAAACTAAATCACCTGGAACGATGGTTTTGCCCATAATCGCTTTTTCTTTGTCTACGACGCCTGTGATCACACCGACGAGATCAATTTCACCTGGTAAATAAGTGCCCGGCATTTCCGCCGTTTCGCCGCCCACCAAGGAAATTTGATTTTCGCGGCAGGCTTTGGCCATGCCTTCGACCAACTGTGTGACTACAGCGGGCTTCAGCCTGTCATTAGCAATGTAATCCAGCAAGGTCAGCGGTCTAGCGCCCAGCACAATAATATCGTTGGTCGTTGCGCTGACTAAATCGATGCCTAGGGTGTCATATTTATTCATCATGCGCGCGATGATGGTTTTAGTGCCGACGCCATCGATACTTTGTACCAGGACGGGTTGCTCATAATCCTGCATGACCGACTTCAAGTCATAGAGGGCGCCAAAACTGCCAAGCTCAGTTAAAACCGCGGGTGAAAAAGTTTTTTCAATCATTTTTTTAATCTGCTTTACAGCTTCATTGCCTGCTTCAATGTCAACGCCGGCTGCTTTGTAATCAATCGTGGTCATAATAATTTTTCTCGGAGTCCATTTTCAAAAGCCAATTTTGCTTGCTCTAAGTTAAGGTCCAGGACCGTGTCGATTTGGAGGCGAGGTTGTGCTTGTGTTTGTCCTAAGATTGAAAAAGGAAGTTGCTGGGCTTCCAGGCTTTCCTTGATCGCAGCCAGGTCCTTAGGTTCCAGTTCCAAAACAAAACCGCCTGTTTCGCTGAATAGTTTTTTATTGCTGGGCAAGGGGCCCGGGATGTTGATTTTAAAACCGATGTTGTTTTTAAAACTCATTTTTGCCAGCGCGACAGCCAGTCCACCTTTAGAGATGGAGCGGACTGCGAGTAACTGTCCTTGTTGAATGAGCTCAAAGAGGGCGCGCAATTCTTTCTGGATTGTGTCGAGCCTGGGTTTGGGGAGCTCTGCACCCTGCTCGTTATAAAGCGCATAATAGGCGCTTCCGCCGCATTCGTCCAAACGTTCACCCAGTAAAAGCAAAAGGGAGTTCGGCTTTTGAAAATGCGGGGAAAGCAATTTGCGAATGTCCGGCAGGCTGCCTAGGCAACTAATCATGGGACTCGGCGGAATGGCGCCGGATTTTGATTCATTATAAAAAGAGACATTGCCGGAGATGATGGGCAAGGGAGCGCCGGGGAAATTCTTGAGCCCAATCGCTTGACAGGCTGCGATAATGCCGCGGACCGCTTCAGTAAATTCCCAGAGTTGTTCTTCTTTTTCAGGATTGCCAAAGCAAAGACAATCGGTGATGGCTTCTGGACTTGCGCCAACGGCTGCGACTTTGCGGGCGGCTGTGACCACGGCGTTCACCGCGCCCCAGTAAGGATCGATTTTGTTGTAAGCCGGGTCTTGGTCGAGCGAGAGAGCAACGCCCGTCAAGCGGATTTCTTCCGGATAGCGGTTTTCATTAAAAGGCTGCAGCACACCAGCCTCTGCTTCACCTCTTTCCAAAACAGTGCGGCCTTGCACTTGTTTGTCATATTTTTCATAAATAGGTGCGCGCGAAGCGAGGTTTTCATGTGCTAAGAGTTTAAGCAGAATCTCATTGTAATGGTCTTGGGACTGTAGCGTGGGCTCGCTGAATTTTTTCTGCGGCGGAGAAAAAGGCCGGTCATAGAGCAAACCTTTGGTGATGTCGCAGGCCTTGGCGTCGACTAATTTAATTTGATGATGAAAGACCACATATTGGCCGTCACTACGGATTTTTCCAATAATTTTGGCTTGTGCACCTGCGGAAATGCCAGGCAAATCGAAGGTTTGATTATAATGTTTAAGAACCAGGTCGCTGAGTTCAGGCGGGACGACCCAAAGGAAGCGTTCTTGTGTCTCGGAACAGAGCAAGACAGAAGGATGCAAGTGCGGCATGCTGGTTGGCACTTCTTCCAAATAAATTTCCGCGCCGAAACCGCCGCTTTCCGCCATTTCGACACTAGCGCAAGCAATGCCGCCAGCGCCCAGGTCTTTGAAGCCTACACGGTCGATCCAATTGTTTTCTTGAAGTAGGCGGAAGAGGGCAGAGTTGGCTTTCAATAAATGACGCTTCAGAAAGGCATTCGGTTCTTGGACCGCGCCCTTGTTGCGTTCTTGCTGTGCTTCCTCAAGGCCAGTGGAGGCAAAGCTTGCACCGCCAAAACCGCTATTGTCTGTGGGTTTTCCCACTAAGATATAAACATGGCCCTCGGCGTTGCGAGGGGCATAAGAGTGAATGACTGCATCATCCCGCACCACACCTAGTGTGACGACGGTGACAAGACAGTTTTCGTTATAGGCTTCGTCGTAGTAGACATCCCCTGCAAGATTGGGGACGCCGATGGGGTTGCCATAACCTGCGATGCCGTCTATTACCCCCTCATGGATCCAGCTTGTTTTGGGAGCTGCGAGACTGCCGAAGCGCAAGCCATCGGCAAGGGCAATGACTTCCGCGCCCATGCAACAGACGTCGCGCACATTGCCGCCGACACCGGTGGCCGCGCCTTCATAGGGAACGATTTGGGAGGGATGGTTATGAGACTCATGGCTGATGACAATGCCATAACGATGGCCTTGCTGGTCTTCGGCAACCGCGACAATCCCTGCGTCTTCTTTTGCGCCCAAGATGACATTAGGACCGTCGGTGACCATTTTTTTCAAATGATTACGGCTTGACTTGTAGGAACAATGCTCAGAACCTTGGATGGACCAGAGAATGGCTTCGGTCAAGCTAGGCGGTCGTTTTAAAATACTGTTTTGAATGGTCAGGGCTTCATCGACGGTGAGGGCCAGGTTGTATTTCCGCAAAAGTTGCTTGATTTCGGCCGGAGATAAACTCACAAAATCTAAAATGTCAGCTTGCTGAGTGGCTAGCATTAATTTTTTACATCCCTGAGCAAATGAAGGGAGGATTATAGTCTATTGAGGGTACTAAAACAAATAAATCAGCCCCAGTTTGAAGATATTAAAGCGGACGTAGCCAAAATTGTGAAAAATGCCAGCGCCGGTGTAAACATATTCTCCCCGGACGGCCCAGGTTTTGCTGATGTTCGTCTGCATGCCTAAACCCAACTGTCCGCCAGTAAACATCTGCAAGGTGCCCGAGTAGCGAAAAGTTTCAACCCCCATGCGCAAATAAGTAAGAATGCTTTCTCTAAAAACATAGCCAGGTAGAAGACTCGCGCCAAAGCCATAATTGGTGCGGCGGTAATAATTTTGACTGAGAGGCAGGGAGCCGGTGTCTCCGAAAATTTCGCCGGCAAAATAAAAGTTTTGACAGTCACCAAAAATGAGGCCATAACCAGCGGAAGCAGAGGCAAATAAGCCATTGTAAGCTTCCGTATTTTGTATCCCTAAGCTTCCGCCCAAATAAAAAGCAGCTTCCGCGGGTATTGAACTTGCCATGAAAAACGCGGAGATAAGCAAAAGCTTTTTCAACATAATCGACTTCCATGTTTAAATTAAAGAATTTACCCCGCGGCTTGCCGCGGGCTCTCTAGCTACGGGGTTTCCAAAGGGGAGTAGAGAGCTTGCTCTCGGGTCCCCTTTGGTTTCCCGCGGGGATTCACTCCCCGTGGGAAATATAATTTGAATTCTCATTGTGTTTCGCTTTCGCGGTGAAGTCAATTCCGAGTTGAGGGGAGAGTTGAATCAGGAACGAAACTTAATTACCATACCTGCTGCGCAGAAGAGATCAAAATTTATCATGAGGTCAAATATGAAAAAAAACCTACTGGCTTGTTTTTCCTTGATCGCTTTATTTTTATTCACCCAGCTTTCCTTTGCTAACAGCGGCCTGAAAGGAAAATATACAGGCGCTCTCTTTCAACCATCTGGAAAGTCAATTGCTTTAAAGCAGAACGGCGCTTATGCAACAGAAATTCTGGTCATCAATAATACACAAGATGCTATCACCGTCGAAGTGCCTTACACCGGCGTCTACGATTGGCTAAGCGGCAACCGTGTTTACCGCATTGTCAGCAACATCCTCTTCCCAAACACCAACGTCCGAATTTGGCACCCCGACTATGGTTATATGGACAGCTATGTCTCAAACTTTTCCATCATCTCCTTCTCCATCCAATACGGCCGCCCCAATATCATTGTCGTAGAATATCACTAAGAAGGGCCCAAAGAAGGGCAGGGGTTGGGAGGCCTCAACTTATCCCTTCCAATAACCTATCCTTAATCCTTTCCCCCCAAACCTCCATCACCACCCGGGCCCTCCCCCCTCTTTTCCCATCCACCACCGTCGCCCCTGCCCAAGCCTCCGGCCCCTGCCTCACACCCAAGCGCAATTCCTCAACCCTCGCCAATCCTCCATCCACCGCAAGCACCGCCGCCATCGGGTCCCACAGATAGTAATTCCCCGCCATCAACATCTTCTTATTATGCGCCAACAAAGAATAAACAAATCGCGCCACCGCCGTACTCTGCCGCTTCGCAAGCCGCTGATAAAACACCTGGTCAATCACCACCCGGTTCGTAGCATCCAAAGGAACCAAAGTCAAAGCCAGCCCCGAATGAAACAACTTGTCCGCCGCATAAGGATCAATATACATGTTCCACTCCGCCCGCCGGTTCCCACTATCTAAAACCACTTCTCGAATATTCCCAGGCACACGGACCGCCCCGCCCATCATATAAACCTCACGAATCTTGGCTTTCAGTCCCGGCTCCTCCATCACAACCTCAGCCAAGGTGGTCAAAGGCCCAATCGCGAGAATAGCCAGCGGTTTTTGGGCCTTTTTAAGCGTCTGGATCAGCAAATCTTTCGCTGAAAAAGAGGGCAAGGCTTTACGCGGTTTTTGAAGCGGCGTATCGGCAAGACGATCACAAAGGTCTAAAACCTCCTTTGGAAATTGATGCCTTCCTCTTAAAGGTGTTGCACGTCCACAGGCAACAGGAATATGCGTTTGATGGACCAGTTGCAATAAGCCCTGAAGATTGTGATAAGCCGCTTCGCAATGCGCATTGCCATTACTTTCAATGGTAATGGCCTTCACTTTGATTCCGGGTTGATTTAAAAAATAAAGAATAGCCACAGCATCGTCTGGCCCCATATCGGTGTCAATGATCCAATCAGAAGAGCTGCTAACTAGACTTTGTGCATTAACATTAGGCGCAAACAGAAGCAGCAGAACGAGCAAAAATTGAAACACCAAAGGGCCCTCATGACTAACTAGACGATTTAAACGAACTCTAGGAGCTTTTGACAATTCATTGTGTCATTCTGAGCAAAGCGAAGAATCTTCAGCGTTTTTGTAGAAAGATCCTTCGCGGAGTTTACCCTGGCAGGGTCTAGGATGACAAATTAATTATTAATCAATGAATTACATATTAATTGTCAACAGCCCTTAGTAATTAGCCTGGTCATTTTAAATATCCAGCACCAAAACGGCAAGTGGCGGAGTATAAACTGATAAACCAACAGCGCTAATTTACATATTGCAAAATAAATCAACAAGTTAGCACTCGCCAACGGGGCCTTGCTGGGGCTGCTCAATTTTTGTCCCCTATTAAGATTATGTTAATAATCGACCTATATAATTATTTTCCAAATCTACTAGTATTTGAGATTAATCAAATCAAGAAACCAAGCTCAATTAAACAAACGAAGGGTGAATGAAAGCTATGGGTAAGTATAGGAGTAGTGAAATCGGACCGAGTTTTTCCGAAGAATATTCGCTAGACGAGTCTAAAGATATTCTCTCTCCGGCTGAAGTCGCTGAAAAAAAAACAGCAGCCTTGGAAGAAATTGAAACCAAAATCCAGTCTTTAAAGCGTGCTAATTTAAAATTGCAAAATGCAGCTATAGAGGATGAAATTACTATTCTTGAGCAAACGCTTGAGAATGAAAAAACAACTTTTGATCGTGAAGTAGGTGATTATTTAGTTTATTTAAAAAAGTATAGAGATTTGCAGAGTTCAAAAAAGAAACTGATAAAAGATTTATTAGAAACAATACGGGTTTTATCTAATGAGGCTTTAAAAAATGAAAATAGGCTGTTGAAGAAAATCAAGCACATTGGGATAAGTGGCTTTAACAAACAGTTTCAAGGATATGCTCAAATTGACAAATACAAAAAATTGCAATTTACGAATGAAGACTTAGAAAAATTAGATGACTACTCTCTCGAGGAAATTAAAAAAATTATGGAAGATTTGCTCCACACTAGCAATTCTACGGCATATCTTTCAATGGTTCGCACTAACGAGACTTTCGATCAACTCAAGGAGAGCTTGGATAAAAACAAATGCACTGTGCAATTCCAAAGAGGTACAGGTACTGTCGAGTTGAAGTTTTCAGAAGAGCTGTTGTGCCAAGAGGAATCAGAACTTTCAGAGAAAAAACATTTCGATATGAGCAAAATTCAGGTAATGAATTTTGATATCAAACAAGTGGAAAAGCAAATGAATGAAGCTGAACAGAAGCAACGCATGGAGGAACTTCATAAACAGAATAAGGAACTTCTTCAACTGAAGCGTGACAAAGAGAATGAAAAAACGAATAAAGCGAAAGAGGATAAATTTTTTGGGTCCTTAATTGGTGCGATTTCAGACGACAAGTATTGGAGAGATCAATGTCGTCAATTTCCGTTATCAACCCGCGTGCCAACAGGCATTGCAGCTATGCGGAAAATTGTGCATGAATATAATGTCAACGACGAGAATTGGCTTTCGAGTGATCACTCACGTCAAGAATTTATCGAAAAACTTAAAAAAGTGGCAGAGGGTCGTTTAAAGAATCCCCGAGTTGGCTGTTTCTCTTGTTTTTCATTTTTCACTCCGACAAGAACGGAAAAAACAGCAGAATTCTACAAACTTCTGAAGGAGAAGGACTTGGATAATATGATCGATGCGACCTCTCGCTCTCTGTCTAGCAAGTACGATCATAAACCCTGAACTCGGGTTTAATTTAAAAATGATATTTTAATAATCTACTATCCCACATTCCGCACCACCAAACAGAAAACCCTGAATAATCGGGCTGCTGCCTGACTTTTCTTCTCCCCCCGCCCTGGTGGATGACCTATGCACAGGATTTGACTGCGGGGGGAGATTGAGAGGGGGGAATACCTTCGGCCCTGTGGGTGACTCTCTTGTAAGCAGACGAATTACTGACTTGTGATTATAGCCGCTGGTAGCGCAAAATTCATCTAAAATTAGGCTCTTAGTCTTGCGATTTCCCGTCATATATCGAGATTTTAATGCCCAGGTGTAAGGTGTCATTGTCATTTCTCCCATAATTACCGCCTCCGTTCGGTAACAGGTATTTTGACGCAACGACTACTTAGACACTACTTTCTGAAAGCCCTTCGGTAACAGTGGCTCTGGCTCAATTCGGGGCAATTCGTTTTTGTCCCCTATTAAGATTATGTTAATAATCGACCTGTATAATTATTTTCCAAAGCTGGTATTTGAGATTAATCAAATCAAGAAACCAAGCTCAATTAAACAAACGAGGGGTGAAAGTTATGGGTAGTAGTGAATTCGAATTTAAAGAATATCCGCTAGAAGAGTCTAAAGAGATTCTCTCTCCGGCTGAAAGTGAAGTCGATACAAAAAAAGAAGCCTTGGAAGAAATTAAAACCAAAATCCAGTCTTTAAAGAGTGCTAATTCAAAATTGAAAGATAAAGATATAGAGGAAGAAATTACTATTCTTGAGCAAATGCTTGCGAAAGAAAAAACAATTTTTGAAGAGGAAGTAAATGATTATTTAGAAAAGTATGGACATTTGCAGATTTCAAAAAAGAAACTGATGGAAGATTTATTAGCAGCAATAAAGAGTTTATCTGAAAAGGCTTTAGAAAATGAAGAGAACCGGTTGAAGAAAGTCACGCACATTGGGATAAATATCAAAGGCTTTAACAAAAAGTTTAAAGGATATGCCAAAATTGGCGAAGACAAAAAATTTCAATTTACGAATGAAGACCTAAACAAATTAGATGAAGCCTTAAAAAAAGAAGACTTAAAAAAATTAAATGACTACTCTCTCGAGAAAATTAAAACAATTATGGAAGGTTTGCTCCGCACTAGCAATTCTACGGCAGTGGGTTCAAAGTATCGAACCAACAAGGCTTTCGGTCAACTCGAGGAGAGCTTGAATAAAAACGAATGCACTGTGCAATTCCAAGAAGGTACTATCGAGTTGAAATTTTCAGAAGAGCTGTGCCAAGAGGAATTAGAACTTTCAAAGAAAAAACATTTCGGTCCGAGCGAGAGCGAAATCAAGCTAATGAATACTGAGATCAAACGGGTGGCTGAAAAAATAGAACATGCGGCTGAAAAAATCGAACACGTGGAAATAGAGAGGCAACTCACGAAGGAAGTTAATGAACGGGATGAGGAACTTAATAAACGGGATCGTGCGGAAAAGAATAAAGAAACGACTGAAGCGAAAAAGGTTGAATTTTTTAAGCTCTTAATTGCTACGATTTCAAACGGCAACTATTGGAGAAATCAATGTCGTCAATTTCCGTTATCAACCCGCGTGCCAACAGGCATTGAAGCTATGCAGAAAATTGTGCACGAATATAATGACACCCACAATAATTGGCTTTCGAATGATCTCTTACGTCAAGAATTTATCGAAAAACTTAAAAAAGTGGCACAGGTTCGTTTAGATAATCCCCGAGTTGGCTGTTTCTCTTGTTTTTCATTTTTCACTCTGACAAGAAAGAAAGACACAGCAGATTTCTACGGATTTCTGAATAAGTTTGGTGATGTGATCTTTGACCAGTACAATTATAAAGGAGTAAATGCAATTGAAGAAACTGCTGCTGAGCTGGAGCTTCAAGCCCGGAAAGGGCATCCGGCGAAATTTTAACATTTAACTGACCCCAGCAACAAAGCAGTATAGTCGTTAGAACGCTCCACCAACTGATACAGCAAGGCCCCTAAAGTCGAATCCAGGCCTTGCTGGTCAAGTTGATTGGTGATGGTAAGTTGCTTCGCCTGGAGTTGATAGCTGTCACTTTGACTAAGGTAAACCCCACTCGCGCAATAGTTGGCAAGATTTTCCTCTGCTTCAGAAGGACAAGCAGCAAACACGAAAAAAATATAGGGCGACAGGGAGCCCCACCTGCTAGGACTCGTGGTTAATCACCAAAAAGATCGCGCCAGCGCCGCGTAGGACATTCAACAGCAGCGTATGGTCCGCTTTGGCGGCGACGGCTTTTAATTGGTCGATGGTCATGACCTTCTCCTGGTTCGCAGAAATAATCACATCACCAGGACGCAGGTCGGCCTGCCAGGCATTACTTTCAGGATCAACACCTAAAACAAGAACGCCTTGCACATTGCCGTGCAGTGGGCTGACTTCCTTATAATTTTTCAATTCCATGCCATACATGAAAGGATCGCGGACTTGAATTGCTTCAGCGCGCTTCTTAGGATCGAGCAGGCTCGCTGTGACCGAAAGCGTCTTATTGCCGCGAATGATATTCAATGTGATTTTGGAGTTGACACGCAAGAAGCCAACCGTGTTGATCACATCGCTCGCGTTTTTAATGTCGCTGCCATTGACGCCTGTAATGATGTCGTCAATATGAAGGCCAGCTTGCTCAGCAGGGGAATCCGGTTGCACCATGGTGATGGCCGCGCCTTGCGTTGCGGAGGTGTGGAAAGCGTCCGCCAAATCTGGGGTTAAATCTTGCGTCACAATGCCGAGCACGCCGCGCTGGACATCGCCGAATTGGATTAATTGGTCCATAATACTTCTGGCCATGTTCGAGGGAATGGCGAAACCGATGCCAACACTGCCGCGACTGGGTGCCAGAATGGCAGTATTCAGGCCGACCAGCTCTCCCTGCATGTTGACTAAAGCGCCACCCGAGTTTCCAGGGTTAATGGGCGCGTCGGTTTGAATAAAGTTCTCGTAGCTTTCAATGCCCAAAGTCGTTCTACCAAGGGCGCTTACAATCCCGGCAGTGACGGTTTGACTCAGACCAAAGGGGTTGCCAATTGCAGCGACGACGTCGCCGACCTTGAGCTTGTTGGAATCGGCAATGGGGAGGGCCGTGAGATTTTTTGTTTTAATTTGAATTAAAGCAACGTCAGAAGGTTTATCGATGCCGACCACTTTGGCCGCATAATGCCGGCCATCGCCCAAGGTGACTGTAATGGTTTGCGCGTCGTTAATCACATGCGCGTTCGTTAAAATGTAGCCCTTCTCCGCGTTCACGATGACGCCGGAAGCGACGGAGAGAATTTTATCTGTTGGAGGCGTGTTTTCTCCGCTTTTTTCACGTTGTTTTTCCATCTCCCGCAAAACGGCATAATCCGTAATTTTAATTTGCGCTTTAATGTTCACAATTGCAGGCAATACTTTCTTCAGCATGGGAGCAATACTGTTGTCCATGGGAAGGCTGGCCAAGGCGGAGGTCGTGAGGAAAAAAGAAGCGATCCATAGAGAGAGCATTTGAATGAATTTTCTCATCTAACCGTTCCTTATCAGGATGCGAGGAGGTACCTTGAATTATGGAGAAACCAGGCAAATATGACAAGTTATTTATATGCGTCAATCCAAATTAAGCTGGCCATTCGTCCTGTTTTCCCTTGCTCACGACGGTAGGAGAAAAAGTTATCATTTTCGGTATAAGTGCAGTATTCCGCCCCAAAAATCTGACTCACTCCAAGTGCGCGCAATTGTAAGCGTGCCAGCTTATACAAATTCGCAAGCCAGGTTGTCGCCGAAGTCTTTTGGAAGGCTTTTTGATTGTCTAGGCTTTGTGCGCAAAAGATTTCATAAACCTCAGCGCCCACTTCATATTTCAGCGGCCCAATCGCAGGCCCTAACCAGGCTAGAAATTGCTGCGGCGGAAGGGAGAGCTTTTTCAGTGTTTGGCCAATAATGCCATTGGCAAGTCCGCGCCAACCCGCATGGATGGCGGCCACCTGCGGACCTTTTGGGCCACAAAGTAAAATGGGCAAACAGTCTGCCGTGAGGACTGCGCAAACCTGCCCGATTTCTGTGGTAAAACTCGCGTCTGCTTCTTGCCCGCGATGCAGTGCTCGCGCTTCAATAACAGTATTGCCATGCACTTGCTGGATCCAAATGGGTTCCGAGGGTAAATTCAGGCGTTCTTTTAGCTGCAGGCGCTGCGTTTCTTCGGCCATGTTACCGCAGGCCCTTAAACTACAAAAAGCTTTCACCTGCGGCGGCGCCGGCCATTCAGGTTGAATAAAATAGCGCGTCATTTTTCATCTGCATTATTGAATAAACGTGTATCGTCACGCAAACACACTAATAAATGCCGGAAATCTTCAGGCAGTTCAATTTTCCAAGATATTTCCTCTTGCGTTAGCGGATGGACCAAGCCTAATTCATCGGCATGCAGGGCCTGATGTTTAAATTCCCGCAGGGCCGCGGTCAAGGCTTCTGTAGCGCCTTTCGGCAGCCGCAAGCGCTCGCCATAAACGGCGTCTCCGATAATGGGATGTTGGATTGAGGCAAGATGAACACGAATTTGGTGGGTGCGTCCTGTTTCCAAGCGGACTTTCAGGCGCGTGTGCGCGCGAAATTTTTCTAAAACGCGATAATGGGTGACCGCCGGCTTGCCTGTTTCAATGATGGCCATTCGTTTGCGGTTGATTGGATGGCGGGCAAGCGGCTGGTCGATTGTGCCGCCGCTAATCAGTGTTCCGCTGACCAGGGCTTGATATTCGCGTCGGATAGTGCGCGCCTTTAATTGCTTATTCAATTTGTAGTAGGCGGGCAAGGTCTTTGCAACCACCAGTAAACCGGAAGTATCTTTATCAAGACGATGGATGAGGCCGGCCCGCGGTAAAGCTTCCAGCTCAGGGTTGCGGTGAAGGAGAGCGTTGACCAAGGTGCGGTCTGGGTTGCCGCTACCCGGGTGCACAATGAGGCCAATGGGCTTATTAATAATTAATAGCGCCTCGTCCTCAAAAACAAGATTCAGCGGAATGGCTTGTGGCGGCCATTCTGTTCTCCCGGCTATTTCAGTCTCAATCACGACCGTTTCCCCGCCTATCACCAGTGTCCTCGGTTTGACAACTTTATCGTTGACGCGGGCTTCCCCCGTCTTTAACCATTTTTGAATAAAGACCCGGGAATAGTCTGGTAAAAGTTTAGCCAGGGTTTGATCAAGCCGTTGCCCGCGTGCTTCCAAGGGAAGCACCAGCGTTTGTTGAATTTTTTTAATAGGAGCTTTCATTGCGTGAATCATGACAGATTTTTGTTTACAATGCACCCCAGAATCGTTGAAGGGTAGAGACCATGTTAAAGACAACCAGGATTGCTGTAATGCTCGGCGCAGTGGCGCTTTTGTCCGCTTGTGCCACTAAAACCGGCCCCGCCGAGGCTTATAAAGGCGAAACGCCCAAACAAATTTTTGAAGCGGGTGAGCTCGACATGCAAAAAGGAGATTACTCCGAGGCCATTAAGCGTTTTGAAGCCTTGGACGTACAATATCCTTTGGAGCGGGAAACCGAGATGGCCGAGGTGCAATTGGTCTACGCTTATTATCGAAAAGAAGAATATCCCATGGCAGTGGCCGCAGCCGACCGTTTCACGCGTTTGCATCCGATGAGTCAGTATACGGATTATGTCTATTTCATTGAGGGCCTTTCGGAATTTCTTCAAAATCAAGGGGTGCTAGATCGGGTTTTTTCCGTGGACTTGGCCAAGCGTGATTTGCTGCCGATGAAAAAAGCCTTTGCCAATTTTTCCTCAATTGTGGACCGTTTTCCCAATAGCCGCTATGCGCCGGTGGCCTATCAATACATGATTTATTTGCGTAATATTCTTTCGAAACATCAATTGCAAGTGGCGCAATTTTATTTTGACCGTAAGGCCTATGTCGGCGCAATTAATCGGGCGAATGATGTGGTGCTCCATTATCAAGGGGCGCCTTCGGTGCCGAAGGCTTTGGCTTTAATGGTGAAGTCCTATCGGGCCTTGGGGTTGGGGACGGAGGAGAGGCAGAGTTTGGCTTTGTTGCGGTATAATTATCCTGATCGGGTGAGGGATGCGCGTGGATAATGGAGGGAAAGGGAATTTAGACGCTAGTAATCGCAAATAATAAATAGCCCATCGCGATCAGAAAATAGACCAGCCAGTCTAGGTAAAAAAATCCAAAGGTTAAACTCACTAGCAGTTTAATCAAGATGGCGGGTGTCACCGTTACCATTGTTAATTTTAAAATATCAAAATAACCGAGGGACGAAGAAGTAAAAGCCGCCATTATTCTGCCAAAAATGGCATAAAAAAAGGCTTGGAGAATACGGTAGATATAGGTAAAAAATAAAATAGCAGGAAAGATAATGACCCAAAACCAACTGGCCCCTTTGTCAATAACATGTTTGACTTCGTCCGGTTTGAGGTCCGCGTTCAAAGAAGTTGGAAGCATGCTTTTCTTAATTTCATGCCGGTCACTTTGGGACATGAAATAGGTTTTGGTGAGCAAGAAGGTCAGGTCACTGTTTTCAATTGTGGTATATTTCCCGCTGGTATCGATCACTGCGAAGACCTTTTTCGTGTCTGGGTCGCGCAAGAGATAAGGCCGGTTTTGCGGCGTGGAAACAATGCCCTTCACAATTTTAAGCTCGGGAGCTTGTGCGGTGACTTTTTCAACGAGAGGGGGAAAATCTTTATTGATGAGAAATTGCACGTCAAGGGTGATGACCAGCGCGCACAGACTCAAGAGGAGAAGAAGATAGAGCAAAACCCTGCCACCCCAGTTCTGGGCCACATCACGGTAAAGGTCCCGTGAATAAAAGGACAGAAGAATTGCATGAAAACATCCGTATTTTCTCATAACTTTTATTATACCTGATCGGAATTACCCTGCGAATCCCATTTGCCCTAGATTTGACTTTATTTGGAGCAAAACAAAAATTTAAGATTAAATTTAGCGCGATAGCCTCATTTGCCTTTGACCTCAAAGCCCGAAGTAATGGGATAACGCCGATCTTTTCCAAAGCTTTTATAATTCAAACGAACGCCGACAGGCGCTTGTCGACGTTTATATTCATTCCGTGCAATCAGTCTGATGATTTTGTCGACGAGGTCTTTGTCAAAACCCAGGGCAATGATTTCCTCCGGTCCTTTTTCTTGATTTAAATAAAGGCCCAGAATTTTATCCAAGACCGGATAAGGCGGTAAGCTGTCTTCATCTTTTTGATTGAAGGCGAGCTCTGCGCTGGGAGCGCGTGTAAACGTCTCTTCTGGAATGACGGGAGAGAGTTGATTACGATACCGGGCCAGTTGATAGACCATCGTTTTTGGAACGTCCATCAGCACGGCGAAGCCGCCGGCCATGTCGCCATAAATGGTGGTATAGCCTACTGCCAGTTCGCTGCGGTTTCCGGTGGTTAAAACGATGCCGCCGCGTTTGTTTGCAAGCGCCATTAGCAAAACGCCGCGGCAGCGTGCTTGTATATTTTCCTCGGTGACATCCGCCTTTTTCCCTGCAAAAGCAGGCGCGAGCGTCTTTAAAAAACTGTTGAAACTTGCTTCAATGTCTAAGGTTTCCAAGCGGACGCCGAGCTTCTGTGCAATTTGCGCAGCGCCTGCTCGGCTGGCTTCTGCAGTGAAGGGCGAGGGCATAAAAATGGCGCTGACGCGTTCAGGCCCCAGAGCATCCACGGCAATCGCCAAGGTGAGGGCAGAATCAATGCCGCCGGAAGCACCGATCAAAACACCGGGGAAATGATTTTTTTCGACATAATCCCGAACGCCCAAGACCAGGGATTTATATAGTTTTTCTTCATTGTTTGGCAAGACATAGGGAATGGGGCCTACATGTGCGCCCGTGCTGCTGATATCAAAGTCAATGGGATGCAAAACCTCATGATAGAAACCAGCTAGCTGACAGAGCTGCCCGCTTTCATCGATGACCATGGACCCGCCGTCAAAAATGAGCCCATCTTGCGCGCCCACTTGATTGGCATAGACCAGCGGTAAACGGTTCAGCTTTGCCCGTTTCGAAAGAATGAGGGCCCGCTTTTCATGTTTGCCGATCTCAAAAGGGGAGGCATTGGGTGAAAGAACCAGCCGGGCGCCTTGAGTCGCCGCTTGTTGGACAGGGCCTGGAAACCACAAGTCTTCGCAGATGACAAGACCTACCGGAATGCCGCGGACCTGAATGACACAGCTTGCGTTGCCTGGGACAAAATAGCGGTATTCATCAAAAACTGCATAGTTGGGTAAATGCTGTTTCGCATAGCGTCCCAAAATGCTGCCATTGTAAATGCAGGAACAAGCATTCAGCAGACCCTGTTCACTGGCATGCGGATGGCCGACAATGCAATAAATATCAGAAACCGCTTCTTTGAACTGTTGTAATTTGTGATTGGCCCCTTCAATAAAATCTTTACGAAAGAGCAGGTCTTCCGGTGGATAGCCTGTTAGACTGAGCTCCGGAAAAACGATGAGGTCCGCTTTGTACAGATCGCGCGCGCCTTTGGCCGCCTGAATGTGTTTTTGCAAATTGCCTTCAAGGTCCCCTACCAGGAGATTGAGTTGCGCTATGACGACACGTAGTTTTTTGGCCATGTTAGGGTAACCATTCCCAGGTTTCGTTTTGTTGTGGATCAAGTCTCAGGGGCACGGCGTGTTGCTTTTCGCTCGTAAGAACCAGGACTTGATATAAATTATAACCCAGCTTTTGGGAATCGACGATCAAGCCGCAGACCTGAAAGCCATTTTCTTTTGCTGAATGAAAGACTTCCGCGCCGGGCCGCGGCAAAGCGGGTGTGTGAATTTGAGCACGATAGAGGTGATTTTTCAATTTTCCACGGTATTGCATGCGCGCGATGATTTCTTGGCCGGTGTAGCAGCCTTTGTCCCAGCTAATCCCTTGAAGGCTGTGAAGATTCAAATCATGCGGCAGAAAGAGCCCGCTAGTTTCTGGATAAACTTGTGGGATGCCTTGTATCAGATCAAAATAAGACCATTCCGCAGCGGCCCGCTGTTTTAAATGAATGGGTGTTTCCTGGCTTTTGTCATGGAATTCAAGTTTTTTAAAGAAGACAGCGTATTTTTTTAAAGCCGCGATGGCTTGCGCTGCCATGGTTTGTGGTAGAACCAGGTAGTAGGCGTTCTCTTCATAAAAAATTCGGAACAGAAAAAGGACCCGGCCTTGTGGATTGCAGTGCGCGCCCAAGCTGCTTTTTTCTGCTTTGAGGGCCGACACATCACAAGTCACTTGTCCTTGAAGAAATTTTTCAGCGTCTGGGCCGCTAATCTGGATTAAACCAAAAGCTTTTGATTCAGAGTTTGACATGTTAAAACGTTGCTTTTAAAACGTTTAACGATAACATAAGCGACGCACTGGCGCTATTCTTAAGACGGAGGAGTCTCGATGTCGAAGCCCTTTAAAAAAGCCTTGCTTCTAGTTGATTTGCAAAATGATTTTTGTGAGGGGGGGGCTTTGGCAGTCCCCGAGGGTGCTGCGGTGGTCCCTATCGCCAATCGTCTGCAGGCTTGTTTTGATTTGGTAGTGGCCTCTAAAGATTGGCATCCCCCTCGGCACGCGAGTTTTGCTTCTTCCCATCCAGGCCGTCAAGTGGGTGAGGTGGTGCAAGTGGGCCTGCTTCCTCAAATTCTCTGGCCGGACCACTGTATTCAGGGAAGTCGCGGCGCTGAATTTCATCCACAACTGAACACAGAAAAAATTCACAAGCTGGTGTTCAAGGGCACCAGTCCCTTAATCGATAGTTACAGCGCATTTTTTGACAATGAACATTTGCGTTCGACTGGGCTTTCTGATTATTTGCACGCTCACGGGGTGGAAAGCCTTTATATTATGGGTTTAGCAACGGATTATTGTGTGCGCTATTCCTGTAAGGACGCGCTTCGAGAGGGATTTAAAGTCTATTTGATTGAGGATGGTTGTCGAGGAGTAGACTTGAAACCAGGGGATGTCCGGAAAAGTTTAGAGGAACTGAAAGCGGAAGGAGTGCGGTTGGTTCAAAGTCAAGATCTGGGCTTTGGCCATTCAGGGCCGCGATCAAATTAAATAGTAAAGACGGAGTGAATCATAATGAGCGGCGCTTGGTTTTTCCTAGTAGATGAAAATACACAAACAATTATTTATGTTGCAGCAGACCAGCCTAGTTTGCTTGGTTTGCATTTATCAAAAGATGAGCAAGACTCCTTATTGAAGAAATTGTTACTGGCTCTACTCGCTAAAGGAAAAAAGGTTTTTACGCCGCTCTCTTTAGACGGATTTTATCTCGAAATTCGCAGCGCTCGAAAACTGCGAGATCAGATCGGGTTCGAATTCAGTATGAGAATGATGAATCTTAGCCAACCTGAGTTGGGTTTTCGGAGCTTTGGCCTTTTACTGGGTCCTTCTACCGTTTTTGGGGATGAAAGCTTGCAGCTTCAGACCAGCACGGACGATCCGCGCATTCGCGCGCAAGAAAAGCCAATGCCAAAAGTCTTGGAGATGGAACCCAATCAGGCAGGACCTTTAGAAAAACCGTCCCTGAAAAATGAAAATGGGCTGATTCAGGAAGAGAAAGAGGTCCCTGTTAAGCGGGAGAATTCCGCGTTTCTTAATCAAATTATATTTCCCACGGGGAATGAATCCCCGTGGGAAACCAAAGGGGGCCTGAGAGCAAGCTCTCTACTCCCCTTTGGAAATCCCTTAGCTAGAAGGCCTGCGGCAAGCCGCGGGGTAAATTCTTTAAATATATTAAAAATTCCTCGCGAACTGCCAGAAAAGGCTTTACAGGCCGTTACAACTCTAAAGTCGAATTTTATAGTTCAAATAAAAACATTGAAAAATCGAGAACAGGATTTGCAAAATTTTTATAATGAGCTCGCCCGGAATTTTAAATTGGTCTCGCAATTGCCAAAAAGAGACCCAGAGTTATTTAAAGGATGGCAGCAGCGATTCGTGAAAAACTTGCAGGCGGCGATTAAGGAGAAAATGCAGGCCGCTCACAATGATAAAATATTGTTTCAGAAAAAGAGTCTGAATGATTGGCTGATGGAGTTTAACACAGCGGAGCTTAAACAGGTTGCCGATGAAATGCAAGACTTCCAACAGCAGCTAAGCGAAAAGGAGGGTTTGCTTCGTTCTTTTCGCGATGTTCTTTTTCAAAAAGAAAATGAATTTTTAAAGCGTCTCGAAACTTTAACTTTACTGGAAGAAAGAGTAGAGGCCATCAAGCTGACGCCCCTCTTAGAGAAAAGAATCCGCCTGACATTTCTTTCTTCATTTTATCAGCTTTTTCTTCATGGACAGGAGGAGCGCGCCCAAAACAAAATAAGGTGGCAGCAGTCCTTTTACCAAGCTTTGCGTTTGTCTCGGCTAGGTTCGAGCTGGAAAGAACCGCTTGATCAGAATCTTCCGATATCGCTTTACCTGGAAATAGATTCTTATCAAGAAAAACTGGCCTCCCTTCTGGATTGGGCTAAGATCGAGCCCATTTATTTCGTCTTTCAGCAGGCCCTTGAAAATGCACAGTCTTTGCTGGAGTGGCTTGATGAAATACTAAAGCGCCCTGGTTTTTATCAACAAAAGACACTTGTTGAGGGTTTGCATAAGGCCAGAGAGCGTATTGAACTGCAAATCCGCAGGTTGAGATTTAACCAGGCTGACTTGTTAGAGAAAACGGCGGACGAGGCGGCGGATGTAGCGCTTCGTTTGGAGGAAATATTACCTCAACTTAAGGAAACCCAGAGCCAGGTCCTAGGCCTTGAAGCGCAAGCGGGAAGCTCTGCTTCGCATTCGAAGCCTGAATGTTGCCCCAATGTTAGCGGTGAAAAGGAAGCTCTTTTAGCACAGGCGCAGCTGCGTTTGATTCTGGCGATTCAACAGGCAGTGACACAGGTTGCTTTCTGGAATAAACAGGTATCGGGCTTTGGCGGCAAGAAGGTGTTGATTTGGGACGTCCCAACCCAAAAACCCTGTAAGCTTTCTGTTCCCGATGGTATTCAAGAAATGTTGATTGTTTTAAATGACAGTACATACACCATTCGCGAGAAGTTGGAAAAAATAAAGGACCTCGCGTCGCGGCGCTTAGGGAGACGGGGATTTTTTTCTGAAAAACCCTGGTCACGCCGCCTAGGAACACAGGAGTTTTATCAATTAGTGGCCCGTCTTAAGCTAGACCAAGCTCAGCCGCTCAGCGCCTTGAGTGGACTCTTGGAGTCTTTTGTGAAAGATCATTCGCCGACAGCCAAGCCTTTACTGGCATGCAATAAGTAGTTCACCGACACATCTTCCGTAAGCGAAAACTGGCGCGTTGAAAGTTCATAATGAAGGCCCGTCAAGTCTTTCACGGCAAGGCCAGCTTTCTGTGCCTGCCTTGTCAGTTCAGAAGGTTTAATAAAATGAGCGTAGTCATGGGTGTTTTTCGGCAGCAGTTTCAAAACATACTCGGCACCGATAATAGCGAAAAGGTAGGCTTTCAAGGTCCGATTGAGCGTGGAGAAGAAGATCTGCCCGCCGGGTTTCAATAAGGTGGCGCAGGCCCGAATGACGCTGGCTGGGTCCGGTACGTGCTCCAAAAGTTCCATGCAAGTGATGAGCTCGAAGCTTTCAGGCTGCTGTTCCGCTAACGCTTCAACGGAAATGGCTTGATAATGGAGTTTAAGTTCAGGCGCTTTTTCGAGAGTCTCTAAGCGATGCAGTTTGGCTGCCTTGAGCGCACCCACACTCAAGTCGATGCCCGTCACAATTCCGCCTTGCAGGGCCATACTTTCAGACAAAATGCCTCCGCCGCAGCCAACGTCCAGAATTTTTTGCTGGGCAAGCTCGGCGCGTGCTTGAATATAGCCTAAACGCAGTGGATTGATGGCGTGCAGCGTTTTTAATTCTCCTTCAGGGTCCCACCAATGGAGGCCTAGTTGAGAGAATTTCTCGAGTTCGCTTTTATCGACATTTTGGGTCATAAGGTTTTCCAAGGCTAGCAAACTATTTCACTGCTGTCATCCAATAGTGACAATTCTCCCTAATCCCTGCAAAATGGTCTATTTATATGAAAAAGGACAGCTCATGAAAGACACGAAACTGAAGGCCCCAGTGAAGAAAGCCGTGCAAGAAAAAACAGTCTATTTGCGTGACTACCAGGTCCCTGCTTTTTTATTTGATCAGGTCGAGTTGAACTTTGAATTAGGAGAACAGGAGACCCTGGTGCGGTCCCGTATTCAAGTGCGCCGAAATCCAGTGTCCCAGACTGCTGATGCGCCGCTGGTTTTAATGGGCGAAGAGCTCCAGCTTGACTCAGTTATGATCAATCAACGCCGGCTTGAAAGTAAAGCTTACAAGCAGGACCTGACAACTTTAACGCTTTTCCAGGTACCAGACCAGTTTGACTTAGAAATCCAGGTCCGGATCAACCCCCAGGAAAACAAAGCCTTAAGCGGACTTTACCGCTCTGGCAAGCATTTTTGTACTCAATGCGAGGCGCAGGGTTTCCGCCGCATCACTTACTTTTTGGACCGTCCCGATGTTCTGTCGCGCTTTAGTACCACCATTACCGCCGATGCCGCGCTTTATCCCATTTTGCTTTCGAACGGCAATCTAGTTGCTTCCGGTAAACGAGAGGATGGCCGGCATTGGGTCCTTTGGGAAGACCCATTCCGAAAACCAGGCTATCTTTTCGCGCTGGTGGCCGGTGATTTTGATCTTCTGGAAGATGAATTTAAGACCTGTTCTGGCCGCAAAGTGGCCTTGCGTATTTATGTTGAAAAAGGGTATCGAGAACAAAGCCATCACGCCATGCAGGCCGTCAAAAAGGCCATGCGCTGGGACGAAGAAAATTATGGCCGTGAATATGACCTAGATATTTACATGCTCGTTGGCATGTCTGATTTTAATATGGGCGCCATGGAAAACAAGGGCTTGAATATTTTCAACACCAAGACGCTTTTGGCCTCGCCTGAAACCGCGACCGACGACGATTATATTTACATCGAGTCGGTGATCGCGCATGAGTATTTTCATAACTGGACAGGGAACCGCATTACTTGCCGTGATTGGTTTCAGTTAAGCATCAAAGAAGGGTTGACCATTTTCCGTGATCAATCTTTTACGGAAGATACCACTGCAAAGATTGTGGCCCGTATTCGGGATGTGAATGTTTTGCGTATCCGGCAATTTCCAGAGGACGCAGGACCGCTTGCGCATCCCGTGCGTCCAGAGTCCTACGAAAGCATCGATAATTTCTATACCTCCACGGTGTATAACAAGGGCGCCGAGGTAGCGCGCATGCTCCGCACCTTGTTAGGCCCTCCGCGTTTCCGTCAGGCCATGGATTTATATTTCAAGCGCTATGATGGGCAAGCCGTTACCATTGAAGAGTTTGTCAAGGTCATGGAAGAGGTTTCTGATTTGGATTTGTCTCAATTCCGCCTTTGGTATACTCAGGCGGGCACACCGGTCCTGGAAGTTTCAGATGAATATGATGCACGGCAAAAAACCTACACGCTGAATTTTAAGCAAAACTGCCCGCCGACCCCAGGGCAGTCAAAGAAAAAACCGATGCTGATTCCAGTGAAAATAGGTTTATTAGATGAAACGGGCAAGGCTTTAACTTTGCAGCTCAATGGTGCTAAGGACCCATCGCCTGTTAAAGAAACGGTTTTGCATATTAAAAACCCGGCTGAAATGGTGGTCTTTAAAAATATCAGCACGCCGCCGATTCCTTCTTTGCTGCGTGGTTTTTCTGCGCCGGTTAAAATGAACTTTGATTATAGCGATGAGGCCCTGGCTGTTTTATTTCAGTCTGATGTTGATCAGTTTAATCGTTGGGAAGCCGGTCAAATTTTCGCGCAACGCAAATTATTAAAGTTGATTCATGACTATCAGCAGGGAAAACCACTGGGCCTTACGGATGATTTTATCTCACTTTGGGATGCTGTCTTAAGAAAGCCGCCAGAAGATGCCTTTCTTTTGTCTCAAATGTTAAGTCTTCCCTCTGAGCGTTATCTGGCTGAGTTACTGCCTGTCATTGATGTGGAGGCCATTCACGGTGCGCGCGAGTTTATGTCTTTAGTGCTTGCCCAAAAGTTGAAAGATCTGTGGCTGCAAATTTACCAAGCCTTGCATGAACCAGAGGTGCCCTACGTTTACGAGGTGCAAGCTGTTGGAAGGCGCCAGCTTAAAAATCTTTGTTTGCATTATTTACTGCTTTTACCTGAGCCTGCCCTGCATGAGAAGCTTGGCATGCAGCAATTTAAACAAAGTTTGTCCAAAAACATGACAGATACCTTCGCCGCCTTGCGTGGCTTAGCGAATTTGGACAGCCCTTTGCGGAGAGTTGCCCTGCAGGCTTTTTATGATGCCTGGCAGCAACAGCCCTTGATCGTGGATAAGTGGCTGGCCTTACAAGCGGGATGCAAATTAGAAGGGGCCCTTGAGGAGGTGAAAAAACTGCTGCAGCATCCGGCCTTCGACCTTAAAAACCCGAACAAAGTTTATGCCCTCATTGGGACATTCGCACAGCAAAATCTTCGCCGTTTTCATGATAGCAGCGGCGAGGGCTATGCCTTTTTGGCTGATTGCGTCTTGCAATTGAATCAATTTAATCCTATTGTTGCGGCACGCATGGTGAAACCGCTGGTGGATTGGCGGCGTTATGACAGCCTGCGGCAAAAATTGATCAAGGCCCAATTGGAAGGCATTTTAAGAGAAAAGAAACTTTCAAAAGATGTTCATGAATTAGTGACAAAAAGTTTGCAAGAGGAATAAAACCATGACCCAGACCGCTCAAACCCGCATTGAATCCGATAGCATGGGTAAGATTGAGGTGCCCGCTTCCGCTTATTGGGGGGCACAAACACAACGTTCTCTCCTGCATTTTGCTATTGGCGAAGATACCATGCCTCTGTCCTTGGTCCGTGCCTTTGCCGTCTTAAAAAAAGCGGCAGCGACTGTGAATCATCGCCTCGGTTTATTGCCGGCGGACAAAATGAAATTGATCGCTCAAGCGGCGGACGAAATTATAGAAGGAAAGCTGAACAATCATTTTCCTTTAAAAATTTGGCAAACGGGCAGCGGGACGCAAACTAACATGAATGTTAATGAAGTGATCGCCAACAGGGCCTCTGAGTTGGGCGGGGGACAGTTAGGCAGCAAGGGCTTAATTCATCCCAATGACCATGTGAATTATTCTCAATCTTCTAATGATACCTTTCCAACAGCCATGCATATCGCAGCGGTTGAAAGTGTTGTCAAAGACCTTCTGCCCGCCTTGCAAGCGTTGCGTGAAGCTTTGAACCAGAAAGCCAAGCAATTTGCACCTTTGATTAAAACAGGCCGTACTCACTTGCAAGATGCAGTGCCGCTGACCCTGGGCCAGGAATTTTCAGGCTATGTCGCGCAGTTGGACCTTGCGCTGGATTATATCAAGCTCAATTTGCCGGCCTTATATCCCCTAGCACTGGGCGGCACGGCGGTCGGCACCGGCTTGAACGCCCACCCGAAGTTTGCGCAGGAAGTCGCGGCTGAAATTGCCAAGTTAACGAAATTGCCCTTTGTTTCGGCACCGAATAAATTTGCCGCGCTTGCTTCTCATGAACCCTTGGTGCAGGTGAGCGGCACCTTAAAAACCTTGGCTTGTGCGTTGATGAAGATCGCCAATGATTTGCGCTGGCTGGGATCAGGTCCTCGCTGCGGTCTGGGGGAATTGATTTTGCCGGCCAATGAACCGGGTTCCTCAATTATGCCGGGGAAAGTGAACCCAACCCAATGTGAAGCCATGACCATGGTTTGCGTGCAAGTGATGGGCAATGACGCAGTCGTGGGCTTTGCGGATTCGCAAGGGAATTTTGAGTTGAATGTTTTTAAGCCGGTTATTATTTTCAACTTCCTCAACTCGGTGACGCTGCTTACGGACTCTATGCGAATGTTCACCAAATACCTGGTGAAAGACCTGGAGGCGGATGAAAAGCAGTTGCATGAGTCAATGGAAAAGTCTTTGATGTTAGTGACCTGTTTGGCGCCTAAAATTGGCTATGACAAGGCGGCTGAAATTGCGCATAAGGCCTGGCATGATGGGACGACGCTTTTGGAGGCTTGCCTTGCTTTGGGTTACCTTTCTGAAAAAGAGTTTCGGGAAACGGTAAGGCCGGAAAAAATGGTGGGCCCTTTTTAAACGCGAATTCCGGATAAAGTATTCTGTCATGCCAGCATGCTTTAAGCTGGCATCCAGAGCAATCC
>CAYVBZ010000019.1:0-10111 GCA_964449835.1 uncultured Coxiellaceae bacterium
GACGTTACACCTCCACATGCCCCTCAGGCTTTGCAACCCACGTCGAAACCAGGTCACCCCCAAAGTAAGCAGAGATTATATCCTATTTTAAGCCCTTAATACAAAAAACTTTGAACGTGATGAAGGACTTCACTGTCACCCAGAGGGTGGTTAGACTTCTCGTGCGTATGTCCAAAAAAAGTAGGATGCATAGGGCAATATCGACGATGATTCAATGACATAGGGCACCTTTAACCACCTAATTCTTGAATCGCAAGAATTTTAATTGTTTCCAAGGCTAATTCAATCGTTTGCTGAGTAACAATCGGCGCTTCGTCAGCGTCATAACCTTCTTCTGAGCTGGCCACAATTCCTAAAATAGCTCCCGCCATGACCCGGCTGTTCGCAGACTCATCCTGGAGTTGCAAGGCATGATTATAAATTTGCGTTTGAATAAAGAGTGCAGCGGTCTCCATCTCAGAAGCTAAGACACCCGCTTGATGAAGCAAATTCAGGTATTGCTGATTTTCCTGTTTGCGCGGCCCAATTCCAAATTCTCGGGCATAAAGCGAGCTTTTACAATGAACGGTCCCGGTGTGAAGTTGATCAAAGAGCTCAAGCTGTTCAGCCGCGAGTAGAACACTGGAAGTCATTTCCAAGGAAGCGATAGCGGGAAACTCTAATGGGAGATAACGTTCCGTTGTATTTTCATCACGGACCGCGGCTTGCACATTAATTAAATCGCCTGGCTTGACCCAGGGCTGCAAGGAGCCCGCCGTGCCAATTCTCAGAAAGCGCTTAGCGCCAAGCTGAAAAAGTTCATGCAAATAAATTTCCATGCTGGGACAGCCCATGCCGCTGCCGATGCTTGCGACTTCAATCTTCTCGCTCTCTACGCTCACACTCCCTAAATAAAGGTGAATACCGCGTTCATGTGTTTTGACCTCCAGGTCATCAAAGTGGTCGGCAATTTCCTTGGCGCGGCCATCGGAGCCGGGTATTAAAATATATCGCCCAATTCCTTGGTTCCCGCTCAAGTCTTCCGGCGTTGCATTAATATGCGCAATGCGAATGTTATTTTTCATAAGGCAAGTTTCCTAGCGTTTTTGTTTTAAAAGTTGTTGCTTGGTACGGGCCCAATCCCGTTTCTTTTCATCAGCACGTTTGTCGTGCAGCTTTTTCCCTTTGGCCAAGCCAATTTCAAGTTTAACGCGATTTTTTTTCCAATACATCGCAAGGGGCACCAGCGTGTAACCTCGGCGTTCGACTAGACCAATTAGTTTATTGATCTCATGGTAATTTAAAAGCAGCTTTCGCGTCCGCTGAGGGTCGGGATGAATATGGGTAGAGGCAGTTTGCAGGGGTGTGATCTGTGCGCCCAGTAACCAGGTTTCATTGTTTTTTAAAATAACATAACCCTGGTCAAGCTGGACTTTTCCGGCACGGATGCTTTTCACTTCCCAGCCTTCCAAGACCACACCGGCTTCGTAGCGCTCTTCAATGCTATATTCATGCCTGGCTTTGCGGTTTAGCGCAATGGTTGTCGCTGTCTCTTTTTTTTGCGTCATGATTTTTTCTATATCAGAATATTTCGATCTTTGTGTTATAATCGCGAACAGAGTTTTGAGAGAGTATATCTAAACCCATGACGATACACTAGAAGTAATTCAAGCCCCATGAACACAATAAAACGCAGCGCCCTTGTGCCATATAGCGCGAGACAAATGTTTGAGTTAGTTAACGCCATTCAAGATTACCCGCGGTTTTTGCCCTGGTGCCACAGCAGTGAAATTGTTAGTACGACGGAGAAAGAAGTGGTCGCCACTTTGGAGATTGCTTGGAAGGGAATTCATAAAAGCTTTACAACGCATAATGACTTGACGCCTTTCCAATCCATCAAAATTTCCTTGGTACAAGGGCCGCTGCGACATTTGGACGGAATTTGGAATTTTCAAAACCTGGGCGAAGATGAGGGCTGTAAGATTACTCTCGATCTTGAGTTTGAGTTTGCCGGACATTTCATCGACCGGGTCTTTGAGCCTATTTTTAACCATATCGCTAATTCTTTGGTTGAGGCTTTTTGTAAGCGTGCCGGAGAAGTGTATGGCGAGAAATGAAATGCTTTCGATTGAGGTGGCCTATGCGCTGCCGGAGAGGCAGGTTATTATAGCGCTTCAGGTCGAAGCGGGTTGTACCGTGGAAGAGGCAATCCAAGAGTCGGGCCTTCTTGTGCAGTTTCCCGAAATTGATTTGAGAGAGCAGGCTGTGGGTGTTTTTAGCCAGCCTAGGAGTTTAGCTGCACTGGTCCAGGATGGGGAGCGGATTGAAATTTATCGACGGCTTTTGAGAGACCCTAAGGAAACTCGGCGTTTAAAGGCACGAACAAATTAAATCCCCTCCCTCCGAATCGCTTCTAAGACATTCCCCCGAAACAGCAAAGTCACCTTTTTCTCAGTCCGTGGATTCGAGCCAAGTTGTGAGGTGTACACATAGGTTTTCAACTGAGGATTCATAATGTTAACCAGCACCGGCTTCCCCATAATCCCTTCCACCTGTCCGGAAGTCATCCCCGGGTGCAAGCGGTCCACCATCCCAACCGTCATAATATTTCCCTGCTGCACCTCCACTTTATGAACATGAAACAGCGAGCAAGAAGTCAAAAGTCCAGCTAAAAGAGCCATCAAAAAAAGAATGCGCATTTTTTCTCCCAGTTTTTCCATACAAGGCAGAGTTTATAATCATATAAAATGGATCGATTTTCAATTGACAGCGCTTGTATTTTTTACCTAAAATCACGCCATTATGAAAAATTTGCCATTACCACAGCATATTAATATGCTTCGCCTGTCTGAGCATGCTGCCGATTTTCATGGTTCTTTATTAATCAAGGACATGCAGCGTTTAGCTTCCAGTCTCTATAGCGATGAGGGAGACGTAACGGTTGATCTCAGCCTGGGGAGGGATGAAGAAGGAACTCGTTTTTGCCGGCTGCGTTTAAAAGCAGAGGTGGTTCTGCAATGCCAACGTTGTATGGAGCCCTTCACTTATGGAATAATGAGCGATTTTCTGCATGGCATCGTGAGTTCAGAGCGGGAGGCCGAGACTTTGGCTGAACAATATGAACCCGTGGTTGTCCAAGACGGACTGCTCATGGTGCAGAATATGGTCGAGGATGAGTTAATTTTAAAGATGCCTATTGTTCCAATGCATCCAGATGTGGAGTGTAAGGTAAAACTACCAGTCACTGACTCTGCATGGAACGAAGACGAAGAGGGCGGAAAAAGTCCTTTTCATGTATTAAGGTTGTTAAAGCAAGAAACGAAATAAGAGGATTTATTTATGGCAGTACACAAGAGTAAAAAGTCACGGTCTTGTCGCGGCATGCGTCGTTCACACGATGCTTTAGGCAAGCCAACGCTTTCTGTTGATGTCGGCACCGGTGAAACCCATCTGCGTCATCATGTTTCGCCGAAGGGCTATTATAAAGGGAAAGAGGTGATCAAGCAGAAAGTCGAAGCTGAACAAGAAAGCGACGAAGGGTAGTTCGTTTGAATAGTGTCACGATTGCGATCGACGCAATGGGGGGCGATTTTGGCGCTTCCATCACTGTTCCGGCTTCGCTGCAAGCACTGCAGATTCATAAAAATCTGCGTTTAATCCTTGTCGGCGATCAAATGCTTTTGCAGCAGGAAATCGCCAAGCATCCCAGCCCTGAACAAACCATCACGCGTTTATCAATACAGCACGCCTCTCAGTCCGTTGAAATGGACGAGGGGCCAACGCAAGCGCTCCGTTATAAAAAAGATTCCTCCATGCGTGTCGCTGTCAATTTGGTCAAAGAAGGCAAAGCGCAGGCCTGTGTGAGTGCCGGCAATACTGGTGCGTTGATGGCCGTTGCTCATTTTGTTTTAAAGACCATTGAGGGAATTGACCGCCCCGCAATTGTGTCCAGTTTCCCGTCCTATGGCAAAGATCTGCGTATACTGGATTTGGGCGCTAATGTGGATTCCAGCGCCATGAATTTAGTGCAGTTTGCTATTATGGGCTCGATCTTGACCTCCGTTACTGCGCATATTCAGAGACCTAAGGTTTATTTATTGAATATCGGACAAGAGGTCATTAAAGGCAATAAACAAGTCAAAGAAACAGCGCGCTTGCTGTCTGAGTCTCAAGTCCTCAATTATCAAGGCTATCTGGAAGGCGATGCCATTTTTAAAGGGGAAGCCGATGTTTTGGTTTGTGATGGTTTTGTTGGGAACGTGACCTTAAAAACCAGCGAGGGCGCAGCTCTTTTCATGATGCGGCTCATTAAAGAAGGCTTTCAACGTAATATTTTTACAAAAATCGCGGGTTTGATTGCTTTACCGATTTTAAAAAGTGTGATTAGACGAGTGGACCCCTCCCGTTATAATGGCGCTACTTTTTTGGGCCTAAAAGGGATCGTTGTTAAAAGCCACGGACACGCCAATGTAAAAGGTTTTGTGCACGCGATTGAAGAAGCCATTTTACAAGCGGAGAATAATATTCTTCATCGCATTAGCGATGAAATTGAAAAACTATTGAAATCGACTTCTTTTGGAATAGCCTAATGACAAAATACACCAGCATTCTCGGCACAGGCTCCTATTTGCCGGAAAAAATTTTAACAAATTCCGACCTAGAAAAAATAGTTGATACCACGGATGAGTGGATTGTCGAGCGTACCGGAATTCGCGAGCGTCATATTGTTTCGCCCGGTGAAGACGCCTTGACCATGGCGGAAACTGCGGGAAGACGTGCTTTAGAGGCAGCTGGCTTGTCTCCAAAGGACCTGGACCTGATTATTGTTGCCACCACAACGCCGATTAAGGTTTTCCCGAGCACGGCCTGTTATTTGCAAAAATCCTTTGGCATCAGCGGTTGTGCCGCCTTTGATTTGAATTCAGCGGCCTGTGCCGGCTTTGTGTATGGAATGAGCATTGCCGATCAATATATCCGCCAGGGCAATGTCAAAACAGCGCTTGTCATTGGCACCGAAGTCATGTCCTCCATTTTAAATTGGAAAGACCGCAGCACCTGTATTTTGTTCGGAGATGGGGCGGGTGCCATGGTTTTGGGAGCGAGCGAAAAACCCGGTATTTTATCGACCCATCTGCATGCCGACGGGAATTATGAAGATGTTTTGTCCGTCGCAATGGCCAAGGGCGCCTCTCTGACGCAGGACCAATCAGAAGCTTATTTTGTTCAAATGTCAGGCAACCGCTTGTTTAAATTGGCGGTTAATATTTTAGGCGACCTTTTCGAGGAAACGCTCGCGGCCAACGCTCTTAAGAAAAGCGACGTGGATTGGCTGGTCCCACATCAGGCCAATATTCGTATTATTCAGGGCATGGCCAAGAAATTAGGCTTGCCCATGGACCGTGTTGCCATTACCCTCGATGTGCAAGGGAATACCTCTGCTGCCTCCATTCCTTTGGCTCTCGATAAAGTGGTCCGTGAAGGCAAGGTTAAACGCGGCCAACTGCTCTTATTAGAAAGTTTCGGCGGAGGCTTAACCTGGGGTTCGGCTTTAGTGCGATATTAATGGTAACATTATGAAAAAAATAGGAATTATTTTTCCCGGACAAGGCTCGCAAAGCGTCGGCATGCTGACAGAAATTGCGCGTGAGTATCCGCAGGTCCAAGATGTTTTTAAAGAAGCTTCTGCTGCTTTGGGCTATGATTTATGGCATTTGATCAGTGAAGGCCCTGCTGAAGAGTTAGATAAAACGGAGCATACTCAGCCCGCTTTGCTGGCCGCCTCGTATGCAATCTGGAAGGTCTTGTTTAAACAGGTGAAACATAAGCCTGCCTTATTAGCAGGCCATAGTTTAGGCGAATACTCTGCCCTTGTCAGTGCGGAAGCGCTTTCCTTTCCAGACGCTATCCGGCTGGTAGCCGCCCGTGGACGTTTTATGCAGGAAGCCGTCCCGGCAGGACAGGGGGGGCTTGCAGCAATCGTTGGTTTAGACGAAAATACCGTTCGTACAATCTGTGAGCAGGCTCGATTGGGAACTGAGGTTTTAGCCCCGGCTAATTTTAATAGCCAGGGACAGGTGGTGATTGCAGGACATTTAACGGCGCTGGAACGAGCTCTGGGTTTGGCAAATAAAGCCGGCGCGAAGATCGCAAAGTTATTGCCGGTCAGTGTGCCTTCGCACTGTGTGCTCATGAAGCCCGCTGCGGAACGCCTGGCCCAATTGTTGGAAACCATCAACATTCAAAAACCGAAGTATTCGATTGTGAATAATGTTGAGGTCAAAATTTATGAAAGCCCTGAGGCCATTCGGGACGGCTTAGTGAGACAGCTTTATATGCCTGTCCGCTGGGTGGAGGTCATTCATGACTTCATTAATCGTGGCGTGACTTATTTGGTGGAATGTGGTCCTGGCCGTGTGCTGACCGGTTTGAACCGACGTATTGGCGCGGAGTTAACCTTAATGCACACAGGGGACCTGCGCAGTTTAAGAGAGTTGCTGGACACAGAGTTTGAAATTGAATAGCTAAGAGAGCCCGCGGCAAGCCGCAGGGTAAATTCTTTAATATAGGTGAGTTATGTTGTTGCAAGCTAAAGTGGCATTGATAACAGGCGCGAGTCGCGGAATTGGACAAGGCATTGCTCTTGCTTTGGGTCGAGAAGGTGCCATTGTGATTGGGACCTCGACGACAGAGGAGGGGGCGAAGCGCATTACGCAATTTTTTGAAGAAGAGCATATTTCCGGCTGCGGCATGGTTTTGGATGTGACTTCGCCAGAGTCTCTCGACCAGCTTTTCGCAGCCATTAAAGAACACTATGGGTCTGTGTCCATTTTAGTGAATAATGCCGCCGTGACGCACGATAATCTTTTATTGCGCATGAAAGAAGAGGAATGGTTTCAAGTGGTGGAAACCAATTTAAATTCAATTTACCGGCTCACCAAAATTTGTTTGCGTGATATGATTAAAGCGCGCTGGGGACGGGTCATCAATATTGGCTCGGTAGTGGGCTCAACCGGCAACATCGGACAAACTAATTATGCGGCGGCCAAGGCTGGCATGGTGGGTTTTGCGAAAGCGCTGGCTTGTGAAGTTGGTGCCCGCCACATTACGGTCAATACCGTGGCCCCCGGCTTTGTCGACACCGATATGACCAAGAAAATCCCTGAAGCGCATCGTGAAGTTTTAATGCAAAGAATTCCTTTGCAGCGCTTGGGCCAAGTGCAAGATATTGCTTCGGCGGTGGTCTTTCTCGCCTCCGAAAAGGCCAGTTATATTACTGGCCAAACCCTGCATGTCAACGGTGGGATGTATATGAACTAAGCTATTGCAAGTTATTTTATTTTGAATAAACTACACCAGATATTTTTGTTAAGGAGAGAGTCGCGTTATGAATACAATTGAAGCAAGAGTTAAAAAGGTTATTGTTGAACAATTGGGCGTTAAAGAAGAAGAAGTCACTAATGACGCTTCTTTTGTCGACGATTTGGGGGCTGACTCGCTGGATTCCGTTGAGTTGGTCATGGCGCTGGAAGAAGAGTTTGAAACTGAAATTCCAGATGAAGATGCCGAAAAGATCGGGACCGTTCAACAAGCCATTGATTATGTTACTACACGCGCCGATAAGCAGCGTACAGAAGGCTAGTTTGTAAGGGAGCTGTATTTTGAATAACCAGCGTGTTGTTATCACAGGTTTAGGCTTATTGACGCCTTTAGGTTTAAATGTAGCGGATACCTGGAAAGCTATTTTGGCAGGAAAATCGAGCGTCGCAAAAATCGATCATTTCGATGCGGCCGATTTAGCCTGCCAAATTTGCAGCCGTGTTAAAAATTTTAATTACCTCGACCATTTTACTGAAAAAGAAGCCCGCAAAATTGATGCTTTTATTCAGTACGGAATGGTCGCGGCCAATGAAGCGATTCGAGATTCGGGTTTGCAAGTGACCGAAGAAAACGCACATCGCATTGGTTTGGCTGTGGGTTCTGGCGTAGGCGGTCTCCCGGGAATTGAACGCTCTCAGGTAATTTTAACGGAAAGCGGTCCACGAAGAATTTCCCCTTTCTTTCTGCCGAGCGTCTTAATCAACATGTTGGCCGGCGATATTTCCATTAAATATGGCATGCGTGGCCCAAATGTTGCCGTGGTTTCCGCTTGTACCACGGGAACGCATAATATTGGTCTGGCTGCGCGTACAATTGCCTATGGCGATGCGGATGTCATGATTGCCGGCGGCTCGGAAATGGCCACAACCCGTTTGGGAATTGCGGGCTTTTCAGCCATGCGCGCTTTGTCCACTCGCAACGAGTCCCCTGAAAAAGCGAGCCGTCCCTGGGATAAAGACCGTGATGGTTTTGTTTTGGGAGAGGGTGCAGGTCTTTTGGTTTTAGAAAGCTATGAACACGCGCAAAAACGGGGCGCCAAAATTTATGCTGAACTAGCAGGTTTTGGCATGAGCGCGGACGCTTCTCATATCACAACGCCGGACATGGAAGGGCTGGGTGCGAAACGGGCCATGGAAAATGCCTTGCGTGACGCTAAAATGAATGCGGTGGATGTGGATTACATTAATGCGCATGGCACCTCAACGCCGGTAGGCGATGAACTGGAAGCACTTGCCATCAAACGCTGCTTTGGCGACCATGCTTATCAACTCGCAGTCAGTTCAACCAAGTCCATGATCGGTCACTTGTTAGGTGCTGCTGGTTCTGTGGAAGCTATCTTCTCAGTTTTAGCCATCCGCGACCAGGTTGCTCCACCAACGATCAACCTTGAGGACCCCAGCGAAGGCTGTGATCTCAACTTTGTGCCGCATCAAGCCCAACAACGCAAAATCGCCGTCACTTTGTCCAATTCCTTCGGCTTTGGCGGAACAAATGGTTCATTAATCTTTAAGCGCGTTTAAATCTCTTCCCTTTTCCAGTTTTATGATATTCTTAATTGTTCCCTTCCCGCAACGAAGTTGCGGGAAGGGTTAGGATTGGGAGGTCATACGATTAAGGCCAGTCACCATGCTTCAACGTGTTTTGCAAAACCTCATCTTAATCAGCCTTGTTGCGGGTTTGATCTTTCTCGGCACCTGGTTTAATTTCCTCTTAACACCGATTGTTTCAGGGTCCGCCGGTCTTCGTTTCGAACTCCGTCCCGGTACTTCTTTTAAAACCTTGACTGAGAATTTAAAACAGCAAGGCCTCATAAAACATCCTTTCTTTTTTGGTGTATTGGCGCACTTACATGGCAACCAAGATGCGCTAAAAGCGGGCGTCTATTTAATCCGCCGAGGAACCACTCCAGGCCAGCTGCTCAAACAGCTGACTTCAGGGACTGGTCTCCTCTATCATGCTTTCACCATTATTCCTGGCTGGCGTTTTCAACAGCTTAGGACCGCCTTGGCCCAAGAAGAAAAGCTAGTTCCCACGATCCAAGGAAAAAGCGATAGCGAAGTGATGCATCTTTTAGGGAGCGCTCAAGGATCACCTGAAGGTGAATTTTTCCCAGAGACCTATTATTATCATGAAGGCAGCTCCGACCTAAAGCTTCTCAGCCGCGCTTATCAACAAATGCAAATGAAACTGCAAGAAGCTTGGTTGAAACGAGGCCCCAGTCTCTCTTTTAAATCACCTTATGAAGCTTTAATTGCCGCTTCTTTAGTGGAAAAAGAAGCGCATTTGAGCGCAGAACGTCCTGTGATTGCTGGCGTCTTGCTGAACCGTTTGGCAAAGAAAATGCCTTTGCAATTTGATCCGACTATCGTCTATGGCCTGCATCAATGGGAGCAAACCCATCCGGGGCCAAGTTTAGGTTTTTCCGGCAAGATCCGCAAACTGGATTTAAAAATAGATACACCCTATAACACATACTTGCACAAAGGCTTGCCGCCAACGCCTATCGCCATGCCAAGCTGGAACGCTTTAAACGCTGTTCTGCATCCTGTCAATCACGCCTTTTTTTATTTTGTTGCAACCGGCAGCGGCGCCCATCAGTTTTCAACGACGCTGGAAGCGCATCATGTGGCGGTCCTCATGATGCGCTTTCATGAGCAGGGTTTTTATAATGTACTGTGGGTCCGCGCTTATCTTCTAAAATACTTGTTGGGCAGAGATCCAATGATGGGGCAACTGAATGTTATCCAGATCGGAA
>CAYVBZ010000019.1:10121-33549 GCA_964449835.1 uncultured Coxiellaceae bacterium
GTAAATTGATTACAATCGAAGGAATCGAAGGCGCGGGCAAATCAACCGCTCTTAAATTTATTCAAGACTATTTGCAAGCTGCTGGAAAAGAAGTGGTAACGACCCGTGAGCCTGGCGGCACGCCGGTTGCGGAAGAAATTCGCCAGCTGGTGCTGAATCCACACAACAAAGAGCCGATTGATACAAAAACAGAGTTATTGCTCATGTTTGCCGGGCGAGCGCAGCATCTTGCGCGTTTCATTTTGCCCGCTTTAGCGGCTGGCAAATGGGTCGTCTGTGACCGTTTTGTCGATGCAACTTATGCTTATCAAAGTGCCGGTCGTGGTTTAGATGCAAAGTGGGTTGCTTTACTGGAAGAGTTTGTCGTCGGTCCCTTGCGGCCGGTTTTGACAATTTTATTAGACCTTGAGCCGGAACTAGGGTTGGCGCGCAGCAAGCACCGCGGTCCGCAAGACCGTTTTGAACAGGAAAAAGTCGATTTTTTTGAAAAAGTGCGTCATTCTTATTTGGAAAGGGCCGATCAAGATCAAAAACGTTTTCGCATCATTGATGCGTCCCAATCTTTAGCGGAAGTACAGGAACAACTACAGCAAGTTTTGGAGCGTTTATGATTTTTTCATGGCAAACACAGCAATGGGACCAGTTATGCCGTTTATTAAATGAAGGTCACTTGCCCCATGCTTTGTTGTTTATGGGGCCGCCCGGCCTTGGCAAAAGAACTTTAGCGCTAGAGTTTTCTCGGCTCGTTTTATGTCAAAACCGAAACGGGAGCGCGCCTTGCAGCCATTGTCACGCCTGTCATTTAATGCAAGCGGACTCTCATCCCGATTTTCGCGTGCTCCAGCCTGAACAAGAGGGCCAGGCCATTAAAATTGATTCCATCCGAGAAATTGGCGGCTTTGTCCAACAAACGGGGCACCAAGGCGGAGCACGCATCGTTCTCATTCAGCCGGCGACTGCCATGAATCACTACGCAGCGAATGCTTTACTCAAAACGCTGGAAGAACCCGCACCGCAAACCTTATTAATTTTAATCAGTGATCAACGTGCCAGTTTGCCCATCACGCTCATGAGCCGTTGTCAAAAAATCCGTTTCGTGGCGCCGCCGCGTGAACAGGCCTTAAACTGGCTGCGCTCACAAGATCAAAATATACAGTGGGAAACGATTTTAACGGCGACAGAAGGCGCGCCTTTATTGGCACGCGACTGGCAGCAAGAAGGCGTTTGGCCTTTGTATCAAAACTTCATGAATGATTTGTCTGCTTTGGCCCGCCAAGAGGCGAATCCCTTTGATTTAGCTGTTCAGTGGAAAGATGCGAACCTGCTTTGGATTTTTGACTTGTTTTTTCAGTGGCTTTTAAAATGTCTGCGTATGCGGGAAGTGCCAGACTCTGCGGAGAGTCCTTCCACTGCTATGCCGCCGGTCAGTTTCTCCAGTTCTTCGCTGCTGGAGTTCATCGATTTTTTACAGCGCATGCGGGCAGAGGCCTTGGGCCCTTATAATTTAAATCAGCAGCTTATGCTAGAAGCTTTATTTATTCGTTGGGTGCAATATGTTTCTGGTTGATTCACATTGTCATTTAGACTTGCTGGATTTAGACCTTCGGGAGGAGAGTGTTGAGGCTGTGGTCCAAGCGGCGCGTGAGCAAGGTGTGGGGCATATCCTGAATGTTTGTGTTAGCATGAAAGAGTTTCCAAAGGTGTTGGCGACAGCGAAACGCTATCCCTTTGTTAGCGCTTCTGTGGGTTTACATCCCAATGAACGCGAGGAAGAAACCTCTGTGGACGAATTAATTCGCTTGGCCCAAGATGATAAAGTAGTGGCAATCGGTGAAACAGGGCTAGATTATTATCGCAGCACAGGCGAGCTGGAATGGCAAAAGCAGCGCTTCCGGGAACATATTCGTGCGGCAAAGCAATGTGAGCTTCCTCTGATTGTTCACAGCCGTCAGGCGAAAGAAGATACACTGCGTTTGTTAAGAGAAGAGGGTGCTTCACAAACGGGAGGCGTCTTGCACTGTTTTACAGAAGACTGGGAAATGGCGGAACAAGCTTTGGGCCTGGGTTTTTATATTTCTTTTTCCGGCATCGTGACTTTTCGTAATGCGGCCTCCGTTCAAGAGGTTGCCAAACGCATGCCTTTGGACCGTATGTTATTGGAGACAGACGCGCCCTATTTGGCGCCCGTGCCCCATCGCGGCAAGCCGAATGAACCGGCGTTAATGATTCACACAGCAAAATTTATTGCAGCACTTCGCGGGTTAGACTGCGAACAAATTGCTAATGAAACCACGGCTAATTTTTTTCGGCTATTTAAAAGGGCAGAGCATGTTTAAACCCGCAGCTGTATTTATAGGGCTTCGTTATACCCGGGCAAAGCGCCGGAATCATTTTATTTCTTTTATTACACTGACGTCTATGCTGGGAATTGCTTTAGGGGTCATGGCTTTGATTACAGTGCTTTCGGTCATGAACGGTTTTGACCGTGAAATCAAAAAGCGGGTTTTTAGCATGGTGGCGCCTGTGACAGTCAGCAGTGTTACGGGTTATCTTGCTGAGTGGAAGCCCTTACAAAAAACGCTGGAAAATATTCCGGGTGTCGTCAATACCGCGCCTTTTGTTAATGGGGAAGCTTTATTGACCTTTGGTCCGCAAGTGGCGCCGGCCTTAGTCAACGGTATTTTACCAGAGCAAGAAAAAAATATTACGGCGCTTTCAGAAAAAGTTGTCGAAGGTAAGTTGGCTTCATTAAAATCGGGGACTTTTAGCATTGTTTTAGGTGAGGAGCTCGCGAAGCGGCTGAATGTCAGGGTCGGAGACAAAGTCACCGCCGTGACGCCGCAGATGTCTTTAACACCGGCAGGTGTTGTCCCCCGTTTTAAGCGCTTCAAAGTCGTTGGCATTTTTAATGCTGGCAGTGGTTTTGGCTTTGACGCTGCTTTAGCCTATACTAACCTGAGTGACGCGCAGAAATTATATGGTGTTGGCAACCTCATCTCAGGGATTCATATCAGTCTGCAAAACGTTTTTTCAGCGCCGCAAATGAGCAAGGACCTAGCAGTCAAATTATCATCCACCGCTTATATCACCAATTGGACCGACCAATTCGGTGCTTTTTTCCACGCCGTCCGTTTGGAAAAAACCATGATGTTTTTTATTCTTTTATTAATTGTCGCCGTGGCGGCTTTTAATCTAGTCGCTACTTTAGTCATGGTGGTCAACGACAAAGAATCTGATATCGCAATCATGCGCACTTATGGCGCGACGCCGCGCATGGTGATGTCTATTTTTATAGTGCAGGGTGCAGTGATTGGTTTCGTTGGCACCTTACTCGGCATTTTGGGCGGAATTTGGTTGACCTTTCATGTGACCGAAATTGTGAACTGGATTGAAAAAGTTTTTCACGTGCAATTTCTATCCTCCAGCGTCTATTTTGTGGATTATCTTCCTTCTGAGTTGCAATGGCTGGATGTTTTTGAAATTGGTTCCACGGCTTTGGTCTTAAGTTTTTTAGCGACAATTTATCCGGCCTGGCAAGCCTCGCGTATGGACCCTGTGGAGGCTTTACGGTATGAATAAAATGATGACAAAAGATGAAATAAAACGGCCGTCTACGGGGAATGAAGTAGTACTCGCCTGTCATGGACTTTCTAAAATCTTCCGGCAAGCTGGCACACCCATTGAAGTACTGCGGCATATCGATCTTGAGGTTAAAGCAGGAGAAATGATCGCCATTATCGGTAATTCGGGCTCAGGCAAGAGTACTTTGTTGCATTTGCTGGGTGGTTTGGATAAACCGACACAGGGACGCGTGATCATCAATAACAAAAATTTGGTGGACTTATCCGAGAGCGAACGCTGCCATACACGAAACCAAGCCCTAGGTTTTATTTATCAGTTTCACCATTTGCTGCCGGAATTTAGCGCTGTGGAAAATGTCTCTATGCCCTTGCTGATTCGCGGTTTGCCTGTGAAAGACATTTCAGAGAAAGCCGAGCAAATCCTGGAGTCCGTCGGCTTAAAAGAACGCTTACACCACCGCCCCAACCAACTGTCAGGCGGTGAACGCCAACGCGTTGCAATCGCCCGCGCTTTGGTGACAGGGCCCCTTTGCATTTTGGCGGATGAACCGACAGGCGATTTAGATCCTCGAAATGCGGAACAAGTCTTCCAGATTTTTCTGAAGCTCCAGGCGGAACAGAAGACCAGCGTTGTGATGGTCACCCATGATTTATCTCTGGCAAAAATGACACAACGCTTAATGACTTTAAAAAATGGAAGTTTAGTTCCTATTTGACATCCTCCTCGGTCTAAAGTCCGAGGATTCCTATTGTTTAGATAGGGAGACTATGCTTCGCAGTTCGTCTCATGCCGCTTCGCGATTGTATGCCTTACATCACCGCCATTCCCGTAACGAAAAGTTAAAAACCTCTACTCATAACCAACCGAGACCCCCATGACCATCTTCTCTCTTGCATTTCTATTTGGCATAGTTTCACTGCAATATTTTTCTGCTTTGCCCTCTCCAAAATTCATCGCCCTAGCTCTTACTATTGCTTTTTGTCTTTGGCATTTTCAACTCCGCTGCCGCTCTCTACTGCTCCCCATACTCCTCGGTTTTGTCTGGTGCCTCACCTATGCCCATTCCATCCAAAAATTTTCCCTCCCCCAGGAATCAGAAGGAAAACTCCTCTTGGCCCAAGGTAAAATTGCTTCTCTCCCCCATATTTCCCCGTTTCGAAGCTCCTTCCTCTTCCAAGTCAACCAAATTCAGGATAACAAGCAAAGCCAAAAAACCACTTCTCTATTCCTAATCTCCTGGCAAAACCCGCCTCCGCTTCACATCGGCGATGAATGGCGGCTCCCGCTCCGGCTCAAAAAAATTCACAGCACCCAAAACCCCGGCGGCTTCGATTTCGAAGCCTGGGCTTTCCAAAACAGCATCCGGGCCCGAGGTTCCGTCATTCCAAAAGAAAAGCCTATTTTTCTCTCTAGTCATTTCCTTTTTCATCCCATCGACCAACTCCGTCAATGGATACAGAATACCGCACAACACTATTTGCCGAAAAGCCAAACCTCTCCTTTGCTCCTGGCATTAATGATCGGCGAACGCTCTGGCGTCGCGCAATCCCAGTGGGAGATCTTGCGTAACACCGGAACCAATCACTTAATGGCAATCGCAGGCCTGCATATCGGTTTTGTCTCTGCTTTTGCTCATTATTTTGCCTTAAAATTTTGGCGGCGGCCTGCCTGGCTATTACGTTTGCCGGCTTCTCAAGCTGGTGCTTTTGCCTCGCTGCTCGCGGCTTTTTTTTACAGCGCCTTGGCCGGTTTTTCAATTCCCACACAACGCGCGCTCGCCATGCTCACTTTATTTTTGCTTGCCATCTTGAACCGGCGAAAGCTTCCGCTCTGGCAGTCTTGGGGCCTCGCCTTGGTGGCCGTTCTACTCATCAACCCGCTCTCCGTTCTCTCTTCAAGTTTCTGGCTCTCTTTCCTGACCTTAGCTTTACTGATTTATGGCTTAAGCGGTCGTCTTGCGCCAAAGGGCCCTGGATGGAAGTGGGGAAGACCGCAATGGGTACTGGCCCTTGGCTTACTGCCCTTGAGTTTATGGCTCTTTATGCAATTTTCCACAATTTCCATTTTTGCAAATGTGGTGGCGATTCCCTGGATTGGTTTTGTCGTGCTGCCGCTCTGTTTAGTCAGTGTTCTCTTGCTGATTATTTTTCCTCCTTTATCTTCTTTCACTTTGTTTCTCGCAGACAGAGCGCTTGCCCTTCTCTGGTTATTATTAGCCTGGCTTTCCCAACTTCCTTGGGCAGTCTGGCATCAAGCCTTGCCACACTATGGTTATTTATTAACGGCAATCTGCGGTGTTTTCATCTTACTGCTGCCAGCGGGTTTCGCTGGTCGATGGCTTGGAATTTTTTGGCTCCTGCCCGTTTTTTTTATTCACCCTTTCAAACCTGCTGCAGGAGAACTACGCTTTTCTTTATTGGATGTCGGTCAAGGGCTTTCAGCCGTCATTCAAACGCAGCACCACGTCCTAGTTTTCGACACAGGTGCGCGCATGGGCCCTCAGTCTGATATGGGCGAAACTGTTCTGCTGCCTTTTTTGCGTTCTCAAGGTATTCAGAAGGTCGATCTGCTCGTGATCAGCCATGGAGACAATGACCACAGTGGCGGCGCGTCTGCCTTATTAAAACAACTTCCGGTCCTAGCTGTACAGACTAGTGTTCCCCTTCGATTTGCGGCGCAGTCTGCGAATTATTGTTTGGCAGGCCAAGCTTGGGACTGGGATGGTGTGCATTTTCAGTTTTTACATCCAAGCCTAAGCAGCTTGGGTTTTGATAATGACAGCTCTTGCGTGTTGCAAGTCGCTACAGAAAATAAACGTCTTTTGCTACCAGGGGACATCGAAAAGACGGCGGAGAAAATTTTAATTTCAAATCCCGCCACAAATTTAAAGGCCGATCTGCTAATCGCACCGCATCACGGCAGTAAAACCTCAGGTCAAACTGCATTCATCCGAAGGGTGCAGCCCCAATATGTGCTTTACGCCGTTGGCTATCGAAACCGCTATCACTTTCCGCACCCCAGCGTTGTGCAAAGCTACCGTGATTTTGGTGTCATTCAGTATGATACAGCGAGAGAAGGAATGATTCAGTTTCATGTTGCAAAACAGACTTTATTCCCAATCACATTCTACCGCCGCAGCCAAGCGCATTATTGGAATGATTGATTTTCTAAAGTATAGTAGGTAACCTAGCTTAGGTTACAACTATTATTCTGAGCAAAGCGAAGAATCGCTGAAAATTTTAACAGGTCCTTCACTTCGTTCAGGATGACTTGTAACCTAAGCTAGGTTACCTACTAAAGCAGCAAGGACTTCTTCTAGAGCTTGGAATTAGAGAATCCTTTTCTTCTTCTGCATCAGATCTTTGAGAGGAAGAAGGGGATGGAATTGGCGAAATACCGTTTTTAAGTGAGTGGTCCTCCTCGCTCAAATTGAGTAGGTCATCTTCCTCGCTAAAAACAGGAGGAGAAGTTTTGGGGAGGGGCGTGAAGTTTTTATCATGACTCATCAAAGCAACTTTAATCTGTTCAACTGAAAAAGAATCTAGTTTGGGCATAAGCGCTAAGTGCTCCGGAGTTGGCGGGGGTGGACCAAATTTCTTGTCTAAATATTTATTCAAAAACAGCACCGTAGTCCGAACGGCGGGTATAATCAGCAGGATAAGGGCTGGTATATATAAAGGCGGCGTGATAATGGCAAAAGCTAGGAGAATACTGCCCACAAAGGAGAAAACGCCAAAAATGGCATCTTTTTGTTTGGCCTCAAAAACCTTTCTTGCCAGCTTAATTTTTGTGGGGAGTTGGGCAAGATTTTTGTTTTCTGAGTTAGGCCCAAAAGCTTCACCTTCATTTTTAGCCGCTTTCAGTGTCAGTTTCAGAAATTCTTTTTCTAAGTTGTCGCAATTTTTCCAAGCCTGCCAGGCTGGTATAAAAGTATTGGACAGCCATTCAGAAGCAATCACTCCGACAGATAAAGCCCAACCCAGCGGCGTCGTTGCAAGGACTCCTGTGAAAATAAGGATAATGAACACGTTTAAAGTAAGGGCTGCCACATTGCCGAAGGCCCGCAAGAAAAACCCCTTATTATAATAGGGGGAAGAAGCAATCGGTACATCTTTCATTTTCTTTTCGACCTTTGAGAGGTGCCCTCTGGCTGCAACGGAAAAAATGAGATCAAAAAGGTTTTTGATGGTATCCAAGGAAATGATAAGAGGCGGAAAGAGACGACCTAGATTTTTTAAAAGTCCGGGCAAGAAGTTAAAAAGAGTCTGTAGACCTTTCGTGGTGTATTTTGCGGTAATGGTCCCATAATAAATAAAACGGGACCAACGATTGACTTCGGAAAGCACGCGAAGATGCTTATTTTCCCTTTTCCGCTTGCGTACGTACTCATGAATTTCCTCATTGAGGTTGATAATTTCGTCTTTAAATTCCGATTCAACTTCATCTAAACCTTGTAGGGATGCAATCCAAACAATTCTACTTAATTTATTTTTTAAGTCTTGCAATTGCTCTAATTGTTTGATGAGCTTTTCGTGTTCTTCAGCGTAATACAGATCGTTTTCATCGAGATATTCCAAGCAATCGTAGAGTTTGCTTGCTAGAATACGGCCGCTGTCGCTATGCGTCAGGGTGAGCACTTGGGACCTTAGTAAAGTCCGAATGTCCCGGAGCTCTGCCTGAAGAGCTGTCTTAATGGAGTTTTCTTTGCTTTCTTCTAGGTCTACTAAGGCAGAATCTGTTAATGGAGGGTTTTCGCTACCGGGCATTACTTCTTTCCTCGTTTTCCTAACGCAATTTTACAAGTATTTAGGGCATTTGAAAAGGCTAAGTTTTCCTATAAAAATTAAGCATCTACGTGCTTTTTTCCTTGAAGCAGTAAGTCGATTGCCATCAAAAGAGCGGTGTTATCTACGGGTTTTTCAAAAGAAACAGAGGCGCCAAGGTTTTCAGAGAGATCCAGATAGCCAATAGGGTCTAAACGACCGCCGCCAGAGATAGCGATAATTTCCATGTCAGGATGCCGGTTTTTGACTTCTGAGATCAAAGTAATGCCGCTTTTTTTGGGCATGATAATATCCGTGACCATAATATCGGGGCGCATTTGTTGAAGGATTTTAGCGGCATCTTCGCCGTCGGTAGCGCAGGTGACTTCATGGCTGGCTTTTTTTAAAACCTGCGCCAACATGTCCCGGACCAGCTCATCATCTTCAACCAATAGAATTTTCGCCATGCGTTTTTTCCTCTTCTTGATTTTCGCGTTCAGGGAAAAACACTGTAAAGGTGCTGCCTTTCCCCATTTGACTATTGACTGTAATTTCTCCCAAATGCTCTTTGACAATGGAGTGCACGGTAGAAAGACCGAGCCCTGTGCCTTTGCCGACTTCCTTGGTGGTAAAGAAGGGTTCAAAAACACGGTCCATGGTGCTTTGGTCCATACCCTGGCCATTATCCGTTACTTCTATTTTACAATATTTATTGAGCTTTAACGGAGAATTTTTTAAGCCCTGGATCTCAGATGAGGCAATTTCACTGAGGCGGAGCTCAATTTTCCCTTCATCATCCATGGCATCCACAGCATTGTTGATGAGATTGACGATAACTTGATGAATTTGTGTTTTATCGCCCATGATTTTCCCTTCAGTTTCGGCGCTAAATTGAATCTCCACCGATTGAGGCACAGTGGAACGCAAAAGAGCCAGAGCGCCGCTAATTTCTGCTTTTAAGCTAAGTGGGATAAAATTATGATGCTGCTGACGCCGGCTAAAAGTTAAAATTTGCGCGATGAGATCTTGTCCCCGATAGGTTGCCTCAAGGACTTTGCCCATGTTTTTATAAGTAATCCCTTCTTTTGGAATTTCCTCGCGGGCGAGCTCCGTATAACCGCGAATCGCATATAAAATATTATTGAAATCGTGCGCGATGCCTCCCGCCAGTGTACCAATGGCCTGCAGCTTCTGTCCTTGCAGTAAAGCTTTTTCCAGGTTTTTTTTGCTGGTCTCTGTTTTATTATGGTTTTGAATTTCATTATTCAATTCCTGGTTTATTTTATCCAGGACTTCGCTGCGTTCTTTTAAAAGATTGGAAAGCGCAGTGCTTCTGGCCAGTAAGATAGAAATGAAAATGCCCAAAACAAAGGTAATCCAAGAAAGCGGGGCTTCTTTGCTGGTGGGATGGATGAAGCCCAAATTCAAGGTGTCTTCTTGGGCTTTGATTTGCCAAGAGGCGCCATAAAGGGTTTTAGTGATTTCAAACAACCAACGTTGATCACTGGCCGGATAAAGGGCGATTGGCCGCTCATTGAGATAAACCTTAAAAAGAATGCCCGGTATCTGTGAATTTTGATGAAGAAGATAATTGCAATCGATCAAGGCAATAAAATAATGGGGCTTCTGGCCTGGCGGTGTAAAGGGGTAAACCATAAAAAAAGCGATACTATTGTCCGGTAAGTTAACTGGAGAGGACACCCAGGTCTTTGGCGTGCTCAGGATGGCCGCGCTGTTCTGAGCGACAAAGGTGTCAAGAAAGGTTTGATAGCCGCGGTTGTTCTGTTTAATTATTAGCCAATTGACTTGCTTGCTGGAATCCATTTCAACCAAAGCTTGAAGTTGAGGGTAGGTTGATCCCAATAGCTCTACAATTTTCTTATTTTTTTCAGTGGGTTGTACTGCCAGATGTGTTAGCAGATGTTCGTTAAAAGCTAATTCAGCCTCAAGATGATGGTCAACCGTTTCAATGCCCAATTGAGCGATGCACAAAATATAACGTTCTTCCTGAACTTGAAGGGCATAAAACAGACCTAAAGAGACTATAAAGCCTATAAAGGCGATCAAATAGGCATGCCAGTGCTTTTGAAGTTGCTTCCTTGTCCCTGTGGACATATAGACTTTCCTGCGGGGCCTTAGCTTATAGATTACAGAGATTTTGCTCTATTTTCTATGTTGGTATCGACTGGTAATTACGTTAAAATAGCAGGCAAGAGGATAGGGTTCAAAACGGACATCACTGATAGGAACGAACATGTTTTTGAAGAAAATTAAGCTCGCTGGCTTTAAATCATTTGTTGACCCCACAACTTTGCAATTTCCTGGAAAGTTATCCGCCGTGGTCGGGCCAAACGGCAGCGGAAAGTCGAATATTATCGATGCCGTCAGCTGGGTCATGGGTGAAAACTCCATGAAGTATCTCCGCGGCGAAGTCTTAACGGACGTTATTTTTAACGGTTCAACCGCCCGTAAACCTGTTGGACAGGCTTCTATCGAGCTGGTTTTTGACAACCAAAGTGGGGCCATTGGCGGGGAGTATGGCCAATATGCAGAAATTTCTATTAAACGGGTCCTGACGCGGGACAGTGATTCCACCTATTATCTCAACAACACACCTTGCCGGCGGCGTGACATCTTAGATATTTTCAGCGGGACAGGCTTGGGCCCACGTAGTTATTCAATCATCGGCCAAAACATGGTCAGCCGTATTGTCGACTCCAAGCCAGATGATATGCGGGCCTATCTCGAGGAAGCGGCCGGAATTTCAAAATATAAGGATAGACGCCGGGAAACTGAGCTGCGTATACAACATACCAAAGATAATTTGGCGCGGGTCAATGACTTGCGCTCGGAGTTAGACCGTCAATTGACACAGCTCAAACGACAAGCTGGAGATGCGGAACGTTATAAGACCTTGAAGCAACAAGAACGCATTGTGAAATCTCAGTGGTATGGCATTCAATGGCAACAGCTGGATGCGCACTTAGTCCAAACCACGCTCAAAATTCAGCAAGAAGAAACTGCACAGGAAGGCTGTCAGTCTGAGTTGGTTTCTATTGAAGCTTCACTTGAACAAAAGCGTCAAGAGCAAAGGACCGCCAGCGAAACTTTTCAAGAAGTGCAGCGCCGTTATTATGCGGTGGGCAGCGATATTGCCCGTATTGAACAGGACCTTTTGCATCAGCAGGAGCGTCAACAACAGCTGGACAACGATTTGAAAAAAGTGGGCGCCGATTGGCAAGAAGCTTGTGATCAGCTTGAGGAAGTCAAAGATGAGCTGCGCGAATTAAGCCAAGAAGTGTCACAGCTAGAGCCAGAGTGGGCGGAATCCTCTACCCAGGCCCGCCAGGCGGTGCAGCAACTTGCACAAGCGGAGCAGTCTGCCCAATCCTGGCAGACGAAATGGGACGGTTTTCACCAGCAAACCATGAAGGTGAACCAGCAGGTTGAAGTTGAGCAAGCACGTATCCAACATTTGCAGCAGAAACTTGAAAGCATCCGTCATCAGCTTGAAAAAATACAGCAAGAGCAGGATTCAGTTAGTTTTTCAGATTTAGACAATGAGATCCAGGCCTTTGCTAAACAATTACATGAAACGCAAAATCAGTTGGAAGACTACGAGCAGCAGTTTGATCAAGTTAAACAGCAAATTACTTTTGTACAAGGGGAGCGTCAACAAGCGGCGGTGCATTTGGACCAGGTGCGCAGTGAATTGCAGCAGTTGCGCGGAAAACAAGCTTCCGTTGAGGCTTTGCAGCAGGCTGCGCTGGGACAGCGGGACAATCCAGCTTTGAAATGGCTGTCTCAACATGCACTGGATAAAAATCCGCGCTTGGCCCAGGGCATTCAAGTGGAAAAGGGCTGGGAACTCGCAGTTGAAAAGGTCTTGGGGCCTTATTTGCAAGCAGTGTGCGTGGACCAGTTGACCGCAGTTTCTGATCATTTGGCCGATTTTAGTGAAGGGCAAGTGCTGGCCTTTGCAAAAGAAGGCAAACAAGGCGGCGAAACTTCCTCCTTTTCTAAAAAGGCAGAAAAGCTTTTAGACAAACTGACTTCGTCTTTACCTATTCATTCCTTACTGAATGCAGTTTATGTTGCGGAAACACAAAAAGCAGCTTTAGCGTTGGTGCCACATTTAGCTGAGCATGAGTCTGTCATTACCCGTGAAGGGGTGTGGCTTAGCCCGACCTGGTTCCGTGTATCGCGCGATAAAGATCCAACTGCGGGGGTGTTGCAACGCGAGCAAGAGCTAAAGCATTTGCAACAGAGCATTCTGGAGTTGGAGGAGCGGCAAAACGAAATTGAAGGACAATTAAGCCAACAGCAAGAAAATTTAACTCAATTAGAAGTGAATCGCGAGCAGCTGCAACAAATGCTGAATCAACATCATGCGCGTCTTTCTGAGGTAGCGGCGCAGCAAAAAGCGAAGCAGGAGCGCCTGAATGAAGTCAAACGCAAGGCGGAACAATTGGCGCAGGAAAAAGAAGCTTACCAAGGCCAAGAAAATCAGGCTGTGACGGAACTTGAAACCATCAGCGAAAGCCTAGCCAGCGCGAAAAGCATGAAAGAGCGCTTTGATGCAGAGCGGGAAGGCATGATTACTGAACGTGAAAACGCGCGCAGTCGTTTGCAGGAAGCGCGGCAAGACACAGATCAACGCAAAGAGGAGGCCCATCAGCTTGAAATCCGTCTGCAAAGCGCGAAGTCACAACAAGGCGCTTTAAAGCAGACCCTCGAGCGCATGCAAGCGCAATTGGCCGCCCTGTCAGACAGAAAACAAGGCCTGGAAAAAGATTTAGCAGCAGCCCAGCCGCTTGAAAATTTAAAAGAGACCTTAGCAGGTACTTTAGACAAGCATGTTGCGATTGAAGCGGAACTGAATATGGCCCGCGGCGCAACAGAGGCTTTAGAACAAGCGCTGGAGCAATTGGACAAGAAAGGCCATCAAGTCGAAGAAAATAGCAATCAGCATCGCTCTAACTTGGAAACCTTGCGCTTGGACGCTCAAAGTGTCAAATTAAAATCAGAGACTGTGCAAGAGCATATCAAAGAAATTGGTCTCACTTTAGAGGAAGCACTTCAAGATTTGCCGCCTGAGGCGAACGTCGACGAGTGGCAGGCGCAATGTGAGAAGTTGGCGCAAAGAATTACTCGCCTGGGCTCTATTAATTTAATCGCAGTCGAGGAATACGCGACCTGCCAGGAACGCAAGCAGTATTTAGATAAGCAATATGAAGACTTGCAAGCTAGTTTAATGACTTTGGAAAACGCCATTGCCAAAATCGATCGTGAAACCCGAGCGCGTTTCAAAGAAACCTTCGATAAAATTAACGAACGGTTTAAGGAGCTTTTCCCGCTGGTGTTCGGTGGCGGCCATGCCGCGCTTGAATTAACGGATGAAAACTTATTAGAAGCAGGTGTTGCGGTCATGGCTTGCCCGCCGGGCAAGCGTAATAGTTCTATTCATCTGCTCTCCGGTGGTGAAAAGTCCATGACGGCAATCGCGCTGATCTTCTCCATTTTCCATTTAAATCCCTCACCGCTTTGCTTGCTGGACGAAGTCGACGCGGCTTTGGACGACATGAATGTTTCGCGTTTTTGTGAACTGGTCAAGAAAATGTCGGAGAAAACACAGTTTGTCTTCATCAGTCACAATAAATTGGCCATTGAAATGGCCCACCACTTGATCGGTATCACGATGCACGAGCCCGGCGTGTCACGTTTAGTCACAGTCGATGTAGAAGAAGCCATCCGCTTTGCTACGGCTTCTTAAATGGAAAAACTGGAATGACTCAGGCAACGCCTCAACGCGAGATTGAAAAACTCTGCGAAAAATTAAACGAACATAACTACCGATATTATGTTCTAGATTCCCCCACTATTTCCGACGCTGAGTATGATCAGCTCTTTCGCAAGCTTCAAGCCCTGGAAGAAGCGCATCCTCAATTTCTGCGTGCCGATTCCCCTACGCAACGCATCGGCGTGACACCGCTCAAGGCTTTTGCTGAGGTAAAGCACGAAATTCCCATGCTCTCTCTGGACAATGCCTTCGAGGATGATGAGGTGCTGGGCTTTGATCGTCGTGTGCATGAACGACTCGGCCTTGACAGGGGGGTCGAGTATGTCTGTGAGCCAAAATTAGACGGCCTTGCGATTAGTCTGCGCTATGAAAAGGGCAGTCTCAGCTTTGGGGCGACGCGAGGAGATGGCAGTTCCGGTGAGGATGTGACGCAAAATTTAAGAACAATTGCCGCCATCCCTTTGCATTTGCGGGGCAAAGACTATCCGCCGCTTCTAGAGGTCCGCGGCGAAGTGTATATGCCAAAGGCAGGTTTTGAAAAATTAAACCACGAAGCGGAAAAAAAAGGCGAAAAAATTTTTGTGAATCCGCGTAATGCTGCGGCGGGCAGCTTGCGTCAATTGGACTCTCGGATTACCGCGGGCCGCCCGCTAGCTTTTTTTGCTTATGGTGTTGGGATGGTACAGGGAAAAAAACTGCCCAGTACGCAGAGCGGCATCTTGGAGCAGCTAAAAGAATGGGGTTTTCCTGTGAATCCTCTCATTGAAGTGGTGCAAGGCATTGATCACTGCCTCACTTTTTTTCAGAAAATCGCAAAAAAAAGGCCTCAGTTGTCTTATGAGATTGACGGTGTCGTTTATAAAGTAAACCGTATTGCTTTGCAGCAGCAATTGGGGTTTGTTACCCGTGCGCCTCGTTGGGCGCTGGCGCACAAATTCCCAGCAGAGGAAGTTTATACTCAGTTGGAAGACGTTGAATTTCAAGTTGGGCGCACTGGCGCAATTACGCCTGTTGCGCGTTTAAAGCCGGCCTTTGTCGGCGGCGTGACTGTGAGCAATGCCACATTGCATAATATGGATGAAATTCACCGCAAAGATATCCAGATTGGCGATACGGTCATCATTCGCCGTGCGGGAGATGTCATTCCGGAGGTGGTGGCTTCCCTCAAGGAAAAGCGTCCAGTCTCTGCCAAAAAAATTGTCCTGCCCGCCAAATGCCCCGTTTGTCATTCTGACATTGAGCAATTAGAAGGAGAGGCGGTCGCGCGCTGCACAGCCGGTTTGTATTGCCCGGCACAGCGCAAGGAAAGCATTAAACATTTTGCTGCGCGTCGCGCAATGGACATTGAAGGCTTGGGCGATAAATTAGTTGAGCAACTGGTGGACGAGCACCTAGTCAAAAATCCCGCCGATCTCTATTTTCTCCATTTAAATGAGTTAGCGAACTTGGAACGAATGGGTGAAAAATCAGCGCAAAACTTATTGAACCAACTTGAAAAAAGTAAAACCACCACCTTCGCGCGCTTTCTTTTTGCGCTTGGCATTCGTGAGGTGGGGGAAGCGACAGCTAAGGCCTTGGCACGCCACTTCGCTGGAATGAAGGAGCTTTATGCCGCAACTGAAGAAGAATTCCAAACGGTGCCGGACATAGGTCCTGTGGTGGCGCAGCATATCGCCCATTTTTTTAAAGAAAAGCATAATCGGGAGATTATTGAGAAGCTAATGATAGCCGGCGTGCATTGGCAAGAAGGTCAAAATTTTAAAAAAACCGCCTTGACCGGGAAGACCTTTGTGCTAACGGGGTCTTTGGAAAAAATGACACGCGATGAAGCGAAAGACCGCTTAGAAAGCATGGGCGCTAAGGTCTCGGACAGTGTTTCAAAAAGGACCGATTATGTGGTGGCCGGCAGCGAGCCAGGGTCGAAATTGGCAAAGGCTGAGCGCTTAGGTGTTAAAATTCTCAACGAAAATGAGTTTTTAAAACTCTGTCATCAGAAATGATCCGATATCAAACCTAGTTTTTGTAATCTTCCTTCCGATACATCAAAGATACAATTTTTGAAGCGGGCAGGGGTGGACTGATGATGTAGCCTTGTACTTCGTCACAGTGCGCTTGCTTTAGAAACTTCATTTGCATTTCTGTTTCAACCCCTTCTGCAACGACTCGCATTCCTAATTGCTGCGCGAAGCTGATCAGGGTGGTGACAAAAGCCGCATTCTTCGAATCGTCCGGCAAGGGTTTAATAAAAGATTGATCGATTTTAATCGAGTTGAGCGGAAAGTTTTTTAAGTCAATCATCGAAGTGTGGCCGGTCCCGAAATCATCCAGGGCAATGGACAGTTTTAAAGTTTGCAGCCCCTGCAGAATCTGGGTGACTTTTGGAATATTATCGAACAGAGTCATTTCGCTCAGCTCCAGAACAAGATAACGCGGATCCAAAGCGGTTTCTTCCAACACGGCTTTGATCGTGTTCTTTAATTGTGGATGATAGAATTGCTTCGGCGCGATATTCACGGCCACAGAGAGCGGATGATAGCCTTCCTCTTGCCAAGCTTTATTCCTGTGGCAAGCCTCCCACAAGGCCCATTCTCCAAGCGCTAAAATAAGATTGCTTTCCTCCGCTGAAGGGATAAATTGCATGGGGTCAATAAGCCCAAGAGTCGGGTGGTCCCAACGAATTAAGGCTTCCAGGCCGCTCAGCTTCGCTGTTCGTAAATCTAATTTAGGTTGATAGTACAAGACAAATTCCTTGGCTTCCAAAGCCTTCAGCAAGGCGGCGTGCAACGTTAGATAATCCTGTGCTTCCACTGTTCTTTGCACTTGAGAAAATTGATATTGTTTGCCACCTTGGTTTTTTGCTTGGTCCAGCGCCCTTGCGGCGCCTTTTTGAAGTTCTTCCAATGTTTTGCCGTCATCCGGAAAAAGGCAAATACCGATGCTTATGGTCAATTGAATCGTCTGCGAGTCTAAATGAAAAGGTAGCGTGCTTGCTTTTAAAATTTTTTCTGCCACAGCGGCAGCCAGTTTTGGCTGTTCCAGGTCAAGCAGCAACACGGCGAACTCGCCCGCGCCTAAATGGGCGACTAGGTCGCCGGTCCTTAAAATGGAAGTAAAGCGGTTGCCTAATTCGGTGAGCAAAAAATCAAGTTGACTTGCATCGAGGGAGTTAGTTATTTCTTGGAAATGATCAATATTGATCAGTAGTAAAGCCAGTATCTTGTTTTGACGTTTAGCTTGGGTCAAGGCTTTGTTCAAGGTTTCATTAAAGAAAAGGCGGTTTGGGAGCGAGGTTGAAGAATTTGCTTGGGTTGTTTGCATAGTGTTAAGGTCCTTCTTAAATTTAAAACCCCCTCCCTCCACACAATGGAGGGAGGGGCAGAGGTGGGAGGTCAGAATGAATCATCTTCCCGAATCACCCGAATTGTATCCATATTCTCCCGCTCAATATGCTCCAACAACTCACGCATCTTGGCCTTAATCATATCAATCGCAATCCGGTTCCCACCCCCCCTCGGAATAATAATGTCGGCATGCCGTTTAGAAGGCTCAATAAACTGCAAATACATAGGCCTGACCGTTTCTTCATATTGCTTTAAAACAGAATCCAAAGAACGGCCCCGTTCTTGCATGTCCCGCCGCAAACGCCGGATCAGACAAATATCAAGTGCTGTGTCCATAAAAATGCGGATATCCATCAGGCCCCTTAATTCTTGCTCCACAAAAAGCAAAATCCCTTCTACAACAATAATACTATGTCCTCTTAAGGTCCGCGTTTCTTTTTCCCGGATGTGCAAGGCGTGGTTATAACGCGGCACATTGACGCTTTTTCCGCTTTGCAGCTCAAGCAGCTGCTGTCTCATGTATTCATGGTCCAGGGAGTTAGGATGATCATAGTTGATTTTCGCGCGTTCTTCGAAGGGAATATCACTATGGTCTTTATAGTAAGAGTCTTCCGAGATCACCGCCACTTGATCAGAACCCAGCTCGCGCACAATGGTATTTGCTAACAGACTTTTGCCGGAACCGGAGGCACCCGCAATGCCAATAATTATGATTTTTTTAGAGTCCACAATAGAGCTCCTCTTGATTGGTCAGGCGGACAAAACCTGATAAGCTATCCTAGCGGATTCTATAAAAAACTCTACTGGAATTGACTAAGATTGTCAAAAATTATACAGTTAACAGCCATGAAACGACATTTAATCATGATCATTAAGTCAAAACGCCTCTGGGTCTTAGCAGGCGTACTCTTTGTTCTCTCATTCTTTATATTGAACCGTTATCAGACCCACCGACTGCCTCAACCCGAAGCGGCCTGGGTCGAAGCACAAACGGTGAAGCGCGGCCCCATTCCCGTTGAAGTTCATGCAGTGGGCTCTCTGGTTGCCGAACATCAAATAACCATCACCTCCGAGGTTGCGGGGCATATTGCCAAGTTGTTTTTTAAAGATGGGGCTTTTGTTCCCAAAGGAACGCCCTTAATTCAACTAGACGATGCGATTCCAAAGGCCCAACTGAACTCAGCACGGGCGGACTTTCATTTCAGCGAAGTGACTTATCAACGCCGCGCAACCTTAGGCAAAAAGGGGCTGTGGCCAAAGCAGGAAATTGATCAAGCCCAGGCGAATTTTGAGGAAAAGAAAGCCTTACTGCAAGAAAGGCAGGCGACCGTGGACAAAATGCACTTAATCGCGCCTTTTGACGGTGTTTTAGGAAAAGCACAAGTGAGTCTGGGCCATTATGTCACGCCTGGCCAGGCTTTAGTGAATTTAACGGACATTCAATTTTTACGCGCCGAATTTTCAGTCTCAGAGAAGTATTTATCCTCCCTCAAACTGGGTCAAGCCGTCAAAATTACCACTGCTGCTTATCCCGGTAAAACGTTTGAAGGAAAAATTGCCTACATTTCCCCAACCATCGACATGGCGGACCGGACCATTGCGCTTTATGCCGAAGTGCCAAATCAGGACCATCTTTTAACAGCCGGTATGTCTGTTTCTATCCAACAGGTGTTAGGGTTGCAGGCCCAGGCAATTTTGGTGCCTGCCAAAAGCATCATGGCCACCTTGGATGGGCAACAAGTCTATAAAATTGTACAGAACCAAGCGTATGCGGTTCCCGTACTACTGGGACAACGGAATGAAGAGACGGTTGAAATTTTGCAGGGACTGGCTGAAACCGATTTAATTGTGGTTGCCGGCCAACAAAAGTTGCATGATGCCATGCCCGTGAAGATTAAAAGCGGAGAGGGGTAAGGTGAATTTAATCGACTTTTGTATTCGCCGTCCTGCGTTTACCCTTGTTTTAAGTCTTTTGCTGACGCTTATTGGCATTTTAGGCTATCTGCATTTACCTTTGCGCTGGCTGCCTAATATCAATATTCCCGTAATCACGGTTTATGCAAGCTATCCCGGCGCAAACGCCACTTTGGTTGAAAAACAATTGGCGACCTCCTTGGAGATGGCTCTCGCGGGTATCGATGGCGTTGCGACGATCAGCTCGCAGAGTAAGCAAGGCCAAGCCAATATTTTTCTCGAGTTTAAACTGGGTGCGAATATCGACGTTGCCGCAGATGATATTCGGGCGGGCCTCGACCGAGTGCGCTATGCTCTGCCAAAAGAAGTCCAAGTTTCGGTTTCCAAGGCGGCGGATGAAGAAGAAACAACCAGCATTTTGCAATTGGCCTTTTTTGATGAGCAGCGCTCCATCCGAGAGTTAAGCGATTATATTAAACAATTTGTGGCGCCACGTTTTGAAAATGTGGATGGTGTGGGCAGCGTCATTATCTATGGAGATCAAAGCTCCGTTTTACGTATTTCTCTGGACCCGCAAAAAATGGCGGCCTTGAATGTGTCAACTGAAGAAGTCAATCGCACCGTTTCCGAACAAAATCTTGATTTTCCCAGCGGACAAATTAAAGCAAAAGACCGCTATTATCCCGTGATGACGCACTCTGCGTTGGAAAAAGTAGAAGATTTCAATAATCTCATTGTGCGAAGACATCAAACACAGTTGGTGCGTCTCAAAGATGTTGGCCTTGCGGCCATTGAGCCGCGCGATGAAAATTCTTTTTACCGCGTGAACGGAAAGCCAGCTATCGGCATTGCCATCATTCCAAAATCCACGGCCAATCCTTTAAAAGTCAGTGACCAGGTCTTAAAAATCTATAATGAACTGGTGAAGACCTTGCCCGCGCAAATGCAGGGGAAAATTGTCTATAATCAGGCTGATTATATCCATGCCTCGATCACTAATGTTTATGAGTCGATTGCGGAGGCCACCTTTTGTGTCTTAGCGGTGATCTTTCTCTTTTTTGCCAGCTGGCGCGCGGCCCTGATTCCCATTGTGACCGTGCCAGTTTGTCTGATCGCGTCTTTCGCGATTTTGTATTTCTGCAAGTTTAGCATCAACACGATTTCTTTGATGGCCTTGGCTTTAGCCATTGGTCTTGTCGTTGATGATGCTATTGTGATGTTGGAAAACATTATGCGGCATTGTGAACAAGGCAAGTCTGTCAGGGAGGCAGCGCAGCAAGGCGGGCGGGAAATTGTTTTTTCCATTATCGCCATGACGATCACCTTGGCTTCCGTGTATGCGCCGATTGCTTTTAGCTCGGGGCTGATCGGCAAATTATTTTCCGAATTTACCTACACTTTGGCCGGCGCTGTCCTGATTTCCGGCTTTGTCGCCTTGACCTTAACGCCAATGATGTGTTCCCGTTTATTAAAAACTACTCAGACCCAGGGACGATATAAAACGCTATTAGAGAGGACTTTATCCGCCTTGCAAGCACGGTATCAAGAAGCTTTACGTTTTGCCCTTCAAAAAAGAAAATGGGTGCTAAGCGGCTTGGCCGCGTTGACGGTCCTTATTTACGGTCTTTTTCATGTTATGCCAGCGCAATTGGCGCCCGTCGAGGACACCGGCAAAATCCAAGTGATGATTTCAGCCCCGCGGAACTCAAGCGCCGACTACACGGAATATTACATGAAACAATTAGAAGCGCTTTATAAAAAAACCCCAGAAATTCGCTCGCATGACTCTTGGTCCTGGCAGACCGGCGCTTATCAAAGCCTTAATTTAGGCGCACGGAACCAGCGCAGCCGTTCGGCCGCAGAGATTGCAGACTGGCTGAACCATGCGGCGGAAGCTATTCCAGGTATTCGAACTTATATTATGCCGGAAGCCTCGCCCTTAGCTTCCTTAGCTAGCGGCCTTTCCAATGGTAAGTGGGGAATCTCCCTTGCGGTGATGACAACACGTGATTACCGGCAATTATATGATGTGATGCAGCAATTAGTTTCAGCCTTACGCGGAAATCCGCTTTTTGCTCGTGTGGACAATCGGCTCAAATGGGACGGCGAACAGTTTGATATTCATATTGACCGTGAAAAGGCGGCAGACATGCAAGTGCCCGTTTCCAATATCACGAACACGATTTCGACCTTAATCGCGGGACGTCAGTTAGGTTATTTCAGTTATGGCGGCAATCGCTATGAAGTGCTGGTCCAATTGCCCAAACTAATGCTTGCAAACCCCCGTGTGACCGAGCAACTGTATGTGCGCAATGAGGAAGGAAAAATGCTGCCTTTATCGGCCATTACCACGCTGGAAGAGTCGACCACTCCAGAAAGCTTGCCGCATTATAACCGCTTACGTGCGGATAGTCTTTCGGCCATGTTGTCTCCCGGGACCTCGATGGATGAGGCGATTCATACTTTCGAAAACACCGCTAAGAAGCTGCTCCCTGCCGATGTAAAATATGAATTCACCAATGAAGCCAAAAGCTACCTGCAGTCAAATCATCAAATGGCCGTCACTTTTATGCTGGCCTTGCTGTTTATCTATTTTGTTTTAGTGGCACAGTTTGAAAGCTTTATCGATCCTTTGATCGTTTTGCTGACCGTGCCTTTTGCCGCGGGCGGTGCTTTGCTGACCTTGAAATTAGCGGGCGGCAGTATCAATATTTACAGTTGTATCGGCTTGGTGACCTTGATTGGCTTGATCTCAAAACATGGTATTTTAATCACAGACTTTGCCAATCGAAAACGAGCGGAAGGCAAAGCCACTATGGAGGCTATTATCGAAGGCGCCGCCCTGCGTTTGCGTCCCATTTTAATGACCACGGCCGCCATGGTTTTGGGCGCTTTGCCGCTTGCTTTTGCGAATGGCCCTGGTGCAGAATCACGGCAGCAAATTGGCTGGATTATTGTGGGCGGTCTGTTTTTTGGCACTTTTTTTTCTTTGATTGTGGTGCCTGTCATGTATAGCTACCTCAAAAATGGAGAGACACAGAGATGAATCATTTTTTGTTTGACCTATTGCCGGTCATTTTATTTTTTATCGCTTTTAAATATTATGGTATTTATGCCGCGACTTGGGTGGGTATCCTTTCAACCTTGGTGCAAGTCACGGTCTACCGTTTCACGCAGAAACAGTGGGACAAGATGCAAGTTGTGACCCTGCTTGTTTTTCTGGTCTTTGGCGGCATGACTTTGTATTTTCATAACCCCATTTTTGTCAAATGGAAGCCGACGATTGTTTTTTGGGTGTTTGCTGTGGTCTTGCTGGGGAGTCATTTTATTGGCAGCAAGCCCTTGATGCAGAGAATTTTGGAAGGGGCCATGAGTAATTCTAAAAATAAAGAGAGGGCAGGGCAGCTGCAATCGGTTTTTATTCCAGTAGAGGTGGGTAAAAAATTGAACCTGGCCTGGACTTTATTTTTTGTTGTTTTGGGCGCAGTGAATCTCTATGTGGCTTATCAATTTGATGACAGTGTCTGGGTCCATTTTAAGCTTTATGGAATCACTACTGCTACGCTGATCTTCAGTGTGCTGCAGACCGTTTTCTTGATGAAGTATCTGAAGTTTTAACACGCTTGGTGAAACGAATATCAAATTTTTTTCCCTTGAGGGGTGGTAATATTAACTTTATACCTGGCTGCTCGCTTACCTACAAGAATGCGCTGCCTGGGACAGTCAGCCACCTGATAATATTGAAAAGTTCCTGCCTTGGATGATGATACCCGAGTTAAAAAAATTATTCTCCAGGCCCCCTCAGCATGAATACCCTGAAGAATCAGCTGCATAAAATTGGCAGGTTTACCAAATACTTACATGAGTAATTCGTACAGAGCAAAACCCACTTTTTATTCTATACTGAAAATAGATAATAAATTTGTTTTAAGTTAAATAAAGGGGTGTTTTATGCCATCCATTCAAAATTTAACTAACCAAAATATCATATCAAAGGAATATGCTAATTCCCTTAGGGAGGGAGCAAG